>JAQWBI010000019.1 GCA_028706475.1 Candidatus Cloacimonadota bacterium | reverse complement strand
GCGTAACAAAGGAGCAGCGGGTGTGGATCATCAGAGCATCGCAGACTTTGAAGCAAATCTTGTAGAGAATATCAATCAACTTCATGAATATCTACGCACAAAGACCTTTCAGCCCTCTCCGGTAAGAGCCCACTAAAAGGCGGATGATTCCTTCGCAGTATTCGGAGAAGAGTGGGAGAAAAAATGGTAGAGTAGTATTGATCCTTTTAGCTAACTCACGCGAGACACCCGCAGTAACGTGCAGCATCAATGTAAAAACGGCCTCTTGCCGATTAATCTAACTTAGAAAGCGAAGCCAAAGCGCTTTGACACTGAGCTATTGATAAGCTATTCTACTTAACAAAAAAAAGAATAATACGTCTTAAAACATTGATAATGTTTGGGTGCTAATCAGTCCATAAGTCAAAAACGAAATCTGTGTCCACGATATCTCCGGTTTTTGCAAT
Source organism: Candidatus Cloacimonadota bacterium (assembly GCA_028706475.1). Taxonomy (NCBI): domain Bacteria; kingdom Pseudomonadati; phylum Candidatus Cloacimonadota; species Candidatus Cloacimonadota bacterium. The sequence goes on along the minus strand of JAQWBI010000019.1, from coordinate 37,945 downwards.
TTCATCTACTCTGGATACTATCTTGCCAGCGGGGAAGGTGATGCGGCCGTGTACCACAGAATGCTTTCCATTCAGCTCTGCGCTACCGATGGCTTTGATGTCCACAATTTCCAGATCATCGGTATGTTCCGGTATCTCAACCATATAGGTGGCATTGTCGTTGGACATGGGGTTTTCATCCCCCCAACCGATGTAAGAGGCGATGGCATCTGCATCTTCGGCGTTATCGATGTCTCCACCCAAACCGCCCAAGGATTCCGGCATTTTATAATATTGCAAGACTTGCGTAAGAAAGATTTGTACATCAGAGGCAGCGGCAGAGCGGTTGCTGCTGAAGTCTTGACGATTGAACATATCGATTCCGACAGCAATAGCTGCTCCCACGATGATCACGCTAAGCACGATTAATAGAATTTGTTGAGTTCCCATTATATATCCTCATTTTATTCAATGATAACAAAGTATCTGTAGCTGTATTTTTGTGTCAAGTACAATTTTGTAGATAGTAGCTTAAAGACTAAGCTGCAATAACTTGTGCAGTGTATGATCTTGCTTTGATTTCTCTGTATTTTCTGATAAAGTACCACTGAGATCGAGAATGAAAGGACGTGGAGCTATCTGATTGAAAATAAGCTAATTCTGCTGCTGATTATCAAAATGGAAAAATCAATACAGCACGGCTATCTATATATATTACAGAGTATAACGGATTCAATCAGTTGTATCTACTGGAAAATTACAGCAAAAAGCCCAAAAAAAAGCTTGACCGATTTAGGCTATTTTGCTTTTGGTAATATAGGGTATATAATCGAAAGTGGAGATTGAATGACGAAAGAATACCGATTTAAGGGATTGAATCCTGAAGGTAAGCTGGTACAGGGCACCTTTACGGCAGATAGCGGCAAGGCAGCCAAAGAGCAATTGGCAAAAGTGTCCTTACGCTACAATCTGAAGATTCAGGCTTTCGACAAAAAGCGGGATTGGCTGTACAACGTAAGCCTGCCTGGGAAAAAGAAGTTTAACGGCAGGCAATCAGCATATTCCAAAGAAGAAGTAGCAAGTGCTCTCACCAAGATGGGCTACAGCAAATTCAAGATATCTCCTGTTCTCTTCGATATTCCCTCCAAACCCTCCATGCCAGACATCATGATGTTTATAAAGCTCTCCGCCACTATGTTGCGGGACAAAATGAGCTTTGGAAAGATCTTGGAAATGCTGGCGGAAGAGCAGCCCAATCGCGGATTCCGCGAAGCTTTGCAGCAGATAGAGAGTCAATTGAAATCCGGAGCGGAAGGACGTGAAGTCTTCAGTCGCTATCAGCATATCTTTGGCAAATTTCCATCCTACATGCTGGGTTTGGCTACCCGAAGCGGTAATATGGCAGAGGTATTCGACGCCACGGCGAAATTTATCGAGCGTGATATGGAGATCAAGAAGAACGTAAAGAGTGCCATTATCTCTCCCTTTTTCGCCCTTGCCGCAACAATCGGTGCTACGGTCTATTATATTGTGGACATATTTCCCTCTACAGCGCAGATGTTTCTAAAATACGATATGCCATTACCGACTCTTACCAAGAAAACATTGGAAATCAGTGATTGGCTGGGCGTATACTGGTGGTTACTCCTGATGGCCATATTGATCCCCGCGGTGATAATTTGGCGTTGGTGGAGTACTCCAAAAGGTAAGATTTGGCGGGATAAACGCATTGTAAAGCTACCTCTGGTGGGGCACTTGATTCACAAATCTTCCATCGAAATCTATTTCCGTGTGTTTGGTACCATCTATGGGGGTGCGGGAGACAACATCGAGACCATCAAGACCAGTGCAGAGGCCTGTCGTAATGCCTGGATGGAGGATAGAGTGAAGAAGATCACTATACCCTTGATGCTAAAAGATGGTTTGGGTTTTGTAGAGGCGATGACCGCTGCTGAGGTATTTACCAAAACGACTCTCACTCGCTTGCGCACTGGTCAGGAGACCGGTACTCTGCGTCAATCTGCTCAACAGATTGCTACTTTCTACGAAGCGGAGACAACTTATAAAATGAATAATCTGATAGAATACATCCAAACTTTAGTGGGCTTGGTGATAGCAATTGCCATTACTTTCCTCACTGTGGTTTCAGCTGAGATCGCTACAATTTCACCGCCTACTTTCTAAGCAAAGGTGATAAGCTATGCAAGGTAATAAATTCGCACAATACTTGGTTCGCAACGGATACTTCGATGAAGAGACCATGAAGAAAGCTGAAGCAAAGATGGAGCAGTATGGCGGCACCTCCGCCAGTGCACTGGCAAGGGTATTGGAGATCGAATTTGGTGCAGCTCACGACACGGTGTATGAAGCCCTGTCCATTCACTATGCTTTTCCGGTGTTCAAAAAAAGTATCGAGGAGATTCCGGAAATGCAGTTGGAAGCCTGCAAGCAGGCCTTGGACAGTATGCGCCGGGGCAGTGACGAAGACTTTAAGCGTAAACTGATCTATCACAAAATAATACCCTTTGGAGTACACAAGACCAATCGCGACATCCTGCGAGTACTTACCACAGATCCTACCAACAAAGTGATCCAGGAGATCACCAGCCGTACTCAATTCCGCAGGTTGGAGATCTTTTGGGCTCCGCAAAAGACAGTGGAAGATATTATCGCCAGGGTAGCTCCACAAAAGAACGAATTTTTACAACTCCTGGAAGAAGCGGGGCAGGTGGTGAGTGATATGGTCACCCCGGAGAAAGAGGTGTTGGATGAACAAGCGCTGGATGAGGAGATCAATAAAAGCCTGCTGGTAAACCTCTTTGAAGGTTGCCTCATCGAAGCTGTGCACCGGGACGCCAGTGATATTCACATCATTCCCTTCGGGAAAAGCTCGGTGGATATATTCTTCCGCATTGATGGAAAATTACAATTGTGGATGCGGCAAGAGAATACGGCTCCAGAAGCTTTGACAGCAGTGGTGAAGGACAGATCAACCGGAGTTGACCGTTTTGAACGTGATACAGCACAGGACGGATTTGCCCAAAGAATGGTAGATGACCACCTGATCCGCTATCGTATCTCCATCCTTCCGATTGTCTCTCAGGAATATGAACGCCGTTTTGAAAGCGTGGTGATCCGCGTGATCGACGACCGTAAAGTGATCACAGACTTCCGTAAACTGGGCTTTCAGGAACAAGCAGAAAAAGAATTTTTGAAGTCCATAAATACCTCGAAAGGCATTGTGATAGTAACCGGTCCTACCGGTAGCGGAAAATCGACCACATTGATGGCAGCTCTGCATCATGTGATTCACCCCGGAGTGAATGTGCTTACTTGCGAAGACCCGGTGGAGTATGTGATTAAAGGTGCACGGCAGCTCAAGATCGGGCATAAAATGACCTTTGAACAAGCCATACGCTCCATCCTGCGTCATGACCCCGACATCGTGATGGTAGGCGAGATTCGTGACAAAATCACGGCAGAAACGGCGGTAAAGCTCGCCAATACCGGTCACCTTACCTTCAGTACTCTGCATACCAACGACGCCCCTTCCGCTATTTCCCGGATGTACAAAATGGGTATCGAGACTTTCCTGCTGGCATATTCGATCAATATCATCATCGCTCAGCGGCTGGTGCGCAAGCTCTGTGTACATTGCCGCAGACCGCTTTCCAAAGAGCATTGGGATGCTGCCTTGCAACTGGGTCTTACCCTGGAAGAACTGGAATCCGGTAAAATATATGAGCCAGTGGGCTGTCGCAAGTGTCATAATGGCTACAAAGGCCGGATAAACGTGGCTGAAGCTCTGTATTTCTACCCTGAGATAAGGCAGGAAATTGTGAAATCCGTAAATGATATCGATGAAGATCGCATCCGCAAGATCGCGGAAAAACATGGTATGCTTTCCATGCGCGACAGTGGAGTGGAGCGTATGCGGGAAGGCCTCACCGATTTAACTGAAGTGCTATTTGTAACATCAGAGGATTAGGCCCGTGAATATGATGGAAATGGTACTGGCCTTATTTGCAGTAGTGCTGTTCACTACCTTATCACTTACCTATAACCAGGCGATATGGGCTCAGACGGATTATCTGAACAATGCTACTCTGGTAGTACAGGCCTCACAGATATGCCATTCCATCCTCGACGAAGCTGATGCCAAGCTCTTTTCCAAACAACTGGATTTGAATGATCTCCTTACCGAGTACAACTATACTCATAGCCAGACTTACCCTCATTTACCCATTACTTTCAATGTAGAAGCCGCAACCGTAAATTGCGATGAATTGGGTAATGTACTTACAGTAGATGACTCTCTGAGCCTGTATAAAAAGATGACCATAACGGTCAGCGGTCACAGATATCTGCAAAGACCCTATGTAATGCATAGAATATATACCGAAACATTTATCAGGTGAATAAATGGGCGTATTGCTGGATGTACTGGGAAGCGTGATCATCGGAGCAACATTATTGTTGATGATAATGACCTTTCAGCTGCAATTGCAGGAGACTGCAGGACGTATCTATTATACCAGTTCTATGATTGATCACATGGATGCCGCCGCACGCAATGTGAACCACATATTTGCAATGGCAGGAGTGGGGATTCCTGCGGATTCTATATGCGTTTCAGCCAATTCATCCAGTATTAAGTTCCGTACTTATTGGGACTGTGATGGAGATTCACTGTCGGATGATCGACACTTGATAGAGATGAAAGTTGTAGATTATGGTTATGAATCCGGAAAAGTGCTGGAAATACGGCAAGATGGCAGCGTAATCATGCCCTTGGGTCACATTCTGTTCATAGAAAACATGACTTTGAATTATTATAATATTAATGGAGTTGCCACCACTACTTTACGGGATATAATGTCTGCGGAGATTCTGCTGACCTTTCGCCGTGATTCCCCATGGCGGCCAGCTCAACCACTTCGGTCAAATCTACAGCTAAAGTGTTTTTTTATGAATGCCTATCTGCAAGAAGGCGGATGGTAAGGAGCTGAGATATGGGACGCGCTTCATTGATGTTCGTGATATTGATGACCACAATTTTTGCTTCTATATTGGTAAGAGTGCAGAATAGCATTGGCGGAGTACCGGATGTACTTATCAGAAATCAGCTAAACAAAGAAGTTGAGAATATCAGCGACTTCGTGCTCAGAGCTGCGGTACGCAACGCCAATTCCAAGGATTTCCTGGATTCCATTCTCAGTGGAGCAGCTGTTGTTGGTGAAATCACTCACGTCCAAAGCTTTGCCCCTGGCGAAAGAAAGATCGGTAACTGTGATATCTTGAGCCTGGAATACAGCTACGCACATACCGAAGATCATTATAAGGTGAAGACCCACATCCGAGGATCCATGCAAGGAATTGAAGTGTTTCGTGATGCCGAAATGGCATTCAGCTTCCCCATGGTTACTCTGGGTAAAGTGGCCCCAAACGTGGTCTATCTGGAGTTTGAACGCTTACTGCTGTTTCCCTGGCTGTATGATCTGTTCGGCCTTAGTAACCGCCTTCTTCCTGATTCTTCGCCCAATGAATACGGGGGTCAGTTTCATGGGTTTTCATTTATTTCCCCGACTGCACCATACTATAGTGTAGATGAAATGGACGAAGACCTGGAAACATGGGGCGGAGCATACAGCAAGCGTTACTTGAAGTTTAACGGCTACAACAACTGGATAGAAGTGGAGAACAAACTCCCTGTCGATAGTGAAGACGATGAACCGCTAGACACCGATACAGAGTTTTCTCTGATGTGTTTTGCCAAGATTGATAAATCAGGAAGGGCGACATCTGTGGAATCTTCAGGCGACAAACGTAAACAACAGGGAACCTTATTATGGATACCCAGTGACGCTACAGACGCATCAATGCAGTCCAAGCCCTCCGCTGCTATCTACTTCGAAACAACAAGCACTTCAAGCCCAACCGGAAAAATGCATTTTGTCGTAACCCGAGAGGACAATGATTCTCTGATGGTATCGATAAACTATACTCGTACAGCGGAAGTATGGAAGAAAGTGTCGTTTATTGTAACTCTGGCCTATGTTATTAATCCAAATCATCCGCAATACCCCTGGGGTTCATACGGTCTTACCTATGAAACCAAAAACGAACAGAGTATTTTAACTGCTTATATCAATGGAGTAAAGGTGGGACAGAGAATTAAAGATGGAGCAGTACGGGCGCACAAAAGCAAGTATGGAATGATCTTGGGCAGGACTCCATATACTGTTTCCGAGAACGTGAAAAATCGCCACTTCTTTGGCATTATGGATCAGGCTGGAATGGATGACCGTGCTTTTACACCTACAGAAATGCTCTTATGGCATCAAGGGGTAATGAAGTCCACCCTGGTTCAGTATATTCGGGATTAGCCATGATACTATCGATGGAGAAAGGATACTTGCCCCTCGCAAATGGATTGCAGATAAAGACGGATATTAATGATAAAGCAATAGATAGATATGAAGCTCTGAGGTAATAAATGGACATGTTAGCTTTCGCAACAATGAACCCGATTCTGCTGCTGAGTACGGCGGGATCAGCCTTATATATAGCTCTTTCGCTATTGGTCATCATCCTGGGTGTGTGTGCATTACGTTATCGGCAACAAGTGCAACAAATTAAGAGAGACAAACATAAGCTTCTCGTGGAACTGAGTACATGCAAGGGGATGCAAAAGAAACTGGATGAATTGAACGCACTGATCCCGGAATTGCAGAAAATCGCAAAACTGGATCATGATGTAAATACTCCGTTATGCGTGATTACCATGTCTTTGGGCAGAGCCAAGAAGTTGGGTCAACAGACCGGAGATGATACTCTTTTGAACAATGTGAAAGACATCTCAGACGCAGTAAATCGCATCGGAGAGATAATGCAAGCTGTAAGAATATTGAAAACCCATCCTTTGATAAAAAATAAAGGGATTAATTCAACCACAGAAATAGGGCAATAATTATGAGTACTAAAAGATTATTAGTAGTAGATGATGAGCAAAACATCAGGGATATATTCCAAACCTTTTTGCAGGAAATGGGGTATAGCGTAGCTACCGCAATCGATGGTTTGGATGCCTTGGAAAAAGTAGCTATAGAAAAATTCGACCTCTATATAGTAGATATATATATGCCCAGGATGGGAGGTTTGGAATTGATCTCCCGCTTAAAAGAGATCCAGCCCAATGCGGTGATAATCGTAACTACCGGTTATTCCGGATTGGATGTGGATTTTCGTAGTATCCGCCAATCGGCTTTCATGTATCTGCCAAAGCCAATACAACCGGATGAACTGATTCGGGCAGTAGATGCCGGATTAGCTCAAACCCGGACATCTGTGGCGGAAGTGACGCTGTCTGAAGAAAAACAAGAGAGTACAGAAGAGCCGGATAAAAAACCAGAACTTCTTCTTTTGAGGGGCTTTAATACTGAGCAAGTATATAATTTTAAGAGTATTGGTACCCTAAAAGAGTATAAGAGCGGTATGCCCATTCCTATGGACAAGGAAGAAGGCTGCATGGTCGTGATAGAAAGCGGCTTTGTAAACGTGTATTACAATACGGATCTGGTGGATTCCCTGAAGGAAGGGGATGTGTGGGGTGAAGAAACCTTCATCAATCCTCAGGCTGTATTCACTACCTTGAGGGCGCATGGCGACGTAGTGGTACGTTATTTCCCCCGAAGGAAACTGATAGACTATTTTACATATAACGACAAAGCCCTCACCGATCGCTATACCATCAACCTGATCCAGTGTATGCAAGTAAAATGGAAGCGTAGCATTGTAAGACTATCTTTGATCGGACGCAATACCCCGATCGACGAGGATGTATTTGCACGATGATGAGACTCAGTTTTACCGAAGCGCTTAGCAAGGACATCCCTTCAAATTATCAGGGAGTGGAAGTATGCGAGATCATCAGTCAATGGCTGTTGCATCACTCAGAACGGGAGAATGAATGCCGGGATTTGCTAAAGTACATCTTGCGTAAAGCGCGGGAAATGGAAGCCTCCGATGTGGATTTGGGAGCTCCTGGTTGTTCAAATAAGATCTGGATGCGGGTATTTGGTAATAAAAAACCTGTGGAGGACTTGGGCGAGTTTTCCCTCATCGATACCAATACACTTATCATCAGTTGGCTGTCTCCGGCGCAACGGTCCCGACTCTTTATGCAAAAGAGCTTGGATTTCCCCTTGGCCTTCGATATCGGGGGCAACGAAGTGAGATTTCGCGGAACCGCTTTCTTTGACCGTAACGCTCTGGGTGCAAACTTCCGCAGGATCAACGACAATCTTTTGGTCATGGAACAATTGGGCATCCCGGAAGTAGTGGCAAACCGTATGAACCTGCGCTATGAAAAAACTGGCCTTGTGCTGATTACCGGCATCACCGGCAGCGGAAAATCTACCACCTTAAACGCCATCATCGATATGAATAACCGGCAGAATAACGGGCACATCGTTTCCATCGATTCCCCCATCGAGTATGTGCACCATTCCAAAAACTGTTTGGTGCGCCATCGTGAGGTCGGGGTGGATGTGCTTAGTTTTGAACACGGAGCCGTGGAAGCTCTGCGTCAGGATCCGGATATCATCGTAGTGGGGGAGATGCGCGATCCTCAAACCATAGCCACGGTTTTGGAAATAACCGATAGCGGCCACAAAGCCTTTACTACTCTACACACCAGCTCTGCCATAGATAGTGTCCACCGCATTGTGGCAGAGTTTCCCACAGATTCCCAAGAAAGAGTAAGAAACCGTCTGGCGGATGTGTTAACCGTGTGTATGAGCCAGAAACTGGTGCCTACTACGGACGGAAAGCTTACTTTGGCCAAGGAAATTCTATCGGTGGATTCCAGTGTGCAAGCTGCCATCCGAAACAAGAATATCGGCGAGATCTATCAGATGATGGTGGAAGGTAAGAAACTGGGGATGTGTACTTTGGAACAGGATTTGAAGACTTTGTATCAAAAAGGTCATATAAGCCAGCAGACAGCTCTGAACTATGCAAATAACAAGAAACGGATGCATCAACTGATGTCTGTAATATAATGAGGACTGTGTAAATGAAAAAACTACCCAAAGAAGCCTTCGGTATTTTTCAGGATGGTACAATCCTAAGGATAGTCCATTTACGTAAAGAAGGCGACAAAATCTATCTTATCAAGATGGATAGTACAGAACTGGATAGTGATTGGTATAAAGGGGAACAGGCAAAAGCCGGCAGTGCGGATGCTGAATTCATTCCCTTGGATGTCAACTTTATGGAAACCGAAAACTATGAGGTGAACGAACTGGATGAGAAGGAATCAACCGAGATGGCTGATCTTCCCCAACTGGGACGTATGGAAGTAAGCCCCAGCACTCTGCTGCTTTCCCGGTTTCCTTTAAATGAAGGCGTAATAGCGCTAAATATCCACGATCAGCACATCCTCAAAGATGTTCCGGGTAAAGTAAAAAGGGCCGATCTGCGACGCTTCAAAAAAGAAAGCCTTAGCCCGGAGCAGCGTAAGGCAGGTGCGTGGCATTCATGTGTGGTGGAAGCGGAGGAAGGTCCTCAGCATTGGCTCTATTCCGGACCAAATCTATTGTTGGATGCCATAATCAGTTATGGGCAGGAAAGCAGCACCATACTTTATTTTCAACTTGCCGATGCTAACGATGTGGTGCTTACTGAATACTATCGCCATTCTCTGGGTGACAGTCCTGAAGGCATTAATCTCTTTGTATATTTGGGCGCCGATTACCGCAAGCTTTTCATATTTCAAGACGGGAAATGGATTCAAACCCAATCAGTACACATCACTCAGGAATATCCTGATCCGGAGATCATCTATTCAAAGCTATCTCTAGCTCTGGACAGCGCTCAGATCAGAGAACCGGAGACCATCGTATTAGCAGGAGACCTGGCTAGTGCACAATTAGTGGAGTACATGAATTCCCAAAGTACTTCCACAAAGACCACTTTGCTGCATTTTCCCAATCTGGTGATTCCTACAGCTGAGGACATTGAATACAGCGAACAAGTATTGGAACCCTACAGCCTTGCTCTTGCATTAGCATATAAGGCACTCAACACTGATGATCCTGATTTCAGCCGCTGTACTTTCCTTCCCAACAAGATCACGGACAACCAAAAAGAACTGCGGGTGGTGTGGCACGGTTTTATAGTACTTAGCATGATCTTTGCCCTGGGGTTGTTTACTACTATTAATTTCATGCGCATTAAGCAGGCGGATAGAGAGGAGACCTCAAAAGGGCAAAACCTCACTTTTGCCTTGAATAAGCTGAGAGCAGAGAATGCCGTGTTGGAGAACCTAGCTGCTGAGATAGAAGAATATCGCAAGACTACCCAAGCAGTTTCTGAATTGCTGAAGGGTAAGAACAGATGGACAGAGCTGTTTCATGTTATAAACAGCACTTTCAGCTCTCATCGGGACAGCTGGATAAACAATCTGAAGCAAAACGGAGAGAAGATGAGTATCTCCGGTACTACATCCCAGCGAGAGAATGTGAGCCGCCTTGCCGGAGGTTTGCCCAACGGGAAAATCAACAGTGTTGCCAGATCCCAGATCAGGAATCATTCCGTGTGGAATTTCGAGATTGAGTTTACTCTACCTGAAGTGGACTGGGACGATATTATAAGTTCCGAATTTACTGATCAAGAAAGTGAGGTCACTACTACTTCAAACACGGGCACGGTTGTTAGGTACAAGCCTGTTTCCAGCCGCAGCACAAGCACTAACGGCAAAAACAAGGTTAAAGTGTATCGCTATGGAATCTTACCCAATATTGAACATGAATACACTCCCGGACCCATCGGCGATGAATTGGCGGGGGATGAAGAGATGAAGGCAATGTATATGCGCTTTGTGGAATCCATCGGTAAAGGCAATATGCTGGAATACCGTTTGTCAGCTCATGTGTTCTTGCAGAAGTATCCCCATAGTCAACTGGCTTCTTTGATCCGCTGGTGGGTGGCATATCGCCTGTATCTGGATCGGGAGATGGTGGCTGCCCGCAATTCTCTGCGCCCAAATCTGGTAAAGACAGACTACTATCTACCTTATAGCAAGTTACTGGACGCCAGGATTAGTTTTGCCCTTGCTGAAAGCAGTTTCAGACAAAAGTATGAGGAGCTATCTAGCCAGTATTCTTCTACATTAGCAGGTAAACAAGCAGTGATAGATATGTATAACATCGAAGCGGGGAATGCCAGATGACAAATACATCAAGGAACACCCTCGTCCTGAGTAGCCTCTTAATTATGAGCGGAATGATCGGCTTTTTTATACTTAGAAGCGCCAAGCAGGATTTGAATCAAAAGAAAGCCGCAAACGATGCAATTTCCCAAGAGGCTGCGAATTTTAGCAAGCTTGTTTCAAACAGGGATAATCTGGAAAGCGAGCATGCAAAATACCAAGCCATGGCAGGATCACACGCCAAAATACTATTCAATAGAGACAGCTCAATAATAACCTACGACTACTTGTTGAAACTGCTCAAATTGTTGGGTCGAGACATAGAGTACGATTTTGGCATGTCCGCAAAATCCGAAGGCAATTATAATGAATATGTGATCTCGGGACAAAGCCACTACATGGATCTGGTGAGATTCACGCGGCAGTTGGAGTATCAAAGGCCGGTTCTGACAGTGGAAGATATCTCAATCTCCAGTGAGTCAGCTCGTTCGGACACAGTGAATTTTTCCATGATGTTTCGCACTCACTTCAAGGAAGGTGGGCTCTCTCCTGAGGAGATCAGCTACAAAAGTGTAAGTAAACCGGTGCAAGCCTTTGACCTTTTCAGAGCCCGATACACAGAAGAGATTCAAGATTATGATGAAGATCCCCGGTTGGTGAATTTGGACAACAACACACTCATTGCGATCAGCGACAAACGAGCTTTCCTGAGGGACAACCGAGGCATCATTCGTATTTTGAAAGAGGGAGACAAGGTTCTTTGGGGGCGTTTGTACAAGATCGACAGCCGCGAGCAAATGGCTGTGTTTAAAATAAATAAATACGGTTTCGAAGAAAACCAGACACTATACATGAACAACGAAAACTGAGGCCATGATGAACAAAATAATGATTGCTACAAGCTGCCTGACTCTGATTTTCGGTGGATGGCTCTTTGCCCAAAACACAGCACAGTATATACAGGAAAAAGTAAGTATGTCCGAAATGACGCATATCAACAATGCTGTGCGAATCCTGGAGAACTTTAGTGAAGAGGAAGAAGGGAAAAAACTGATTAACCTATCTAGCTACAACGGCAACATCAATGTCCCCATACAAAATATGCAATGGCGACAAGCGCTCGAATTGATCGCATTACAGAATAAATTGGTTTTGGAAGAAGGGGTAGGTTATTTGGCTTTTAGAGACACCAAAGAATCTGTGATAGCAGCTGCAAATGCGCTGGAAGAACTGGATCCCGAAACCAAACAATTGGTGGAAGATGCTCTCACCAAACAGGTGAGGATCAAAGCAGTGGCCATGCTTGCCGACAGAAGCTATCTGAAAAATCTGGGTATCGACTGGTCAAGCGTATTTAACGGAAAAGTAACCGTGAAAGCAGGATTTGCAGGTGCTTCGCAGCTGAGTTCTCCCCTTACTTTGAGTGGTTCCGGTACTGCAGATGTGGGCGACTATAGTGTGGATATAAACACTCTAATCCGTACCATCGAGTCGAACCAGAAGGGTAGTATCCTTGCTGAACCCAGTATCCTGGTGAGCAGCGGAAAAACTGGGCGTATCCAGGTTGGTCAGGACATCTCAATAAAAACAGCCGATGAAGCGGGTAACACTTTAGATTCTTTCTTCTCTACAGGTATTATCATGGACGTAAGTCCTTTAGTTGTAGATGTGAATGGTGAAGACCTGATCATGATGAAACTCTCTATAGAGCGTTCCAGCGGGCAGCCCTCTGAGATTTCCACAGTTATCACCAAAAGCACTTCTTCCACGGAACTGATCATGTATGATAATGAAGAAACAGTGATTGCCGGGCTCTTTGACACGGATGAGGTTGTCACACGCAGTGGAATACCGATACTGAAGGATTTACCTTGGTGGTTCCTTGGAATTCGCTACCTTACTGGTTACAATTCGGTGGAACGTAAAGAACGCGAACTTATCATCACTATTAAAGCTGAGATTGTTGATTCTGCCTTGGACCGTTTACTGGAAAGCAGAGCAATGGATGCGGAAGTGCAACCGTAGAATAAAACTGAGGGCTTCATGCGAATATCATCCAGGCTGCTGTTACTATTTATAGTCATTGCGATAGTATTCACAGCATTCTTTTATCTATTTTATCACATCAAGCGTGAAGAAATGCGCTTGTATACCGAAAGCGACCACATCCAGCGTAGTCATACCATAGAAACCATCCTGGATATCAAAGCAGGAGAGCAGAAGCTGCTAGGAGAGTCCTTCTCGGTCTCAGACGGTTTGTACAACTACATAAACAACCGTGATCCAGAATGGGCTATTAAAAATCTAGATATTATCAATACCGTATTTGGCTATACTTTATTGCAGATATACGACAGCAATGGATCGAAAATCTATAGTAGTACCCTGGAAACGAATCCTGGATTTTCCGAATATACTTTGGAACCATCAGTTATCGATGATCTTCGCAATGGCGGAACAACAGGTTTTTACGACATCTTCCATCAACATACAATGTTCTGTTCCATAGCATCAATCCATCCCGGTTATGATCCTCTACGCGAGAGCAATCCAGTAGGATTTATTTTAATTGCCAGGGTCTTCGATTATCCGTATTTGAAGTACCTATCCTCCGAGTTGAACTATAATATCAGTATTACCCGGCATAATCCCGGTGAGGAGATCAGTACAGAGAGTTACGATACAAACATCATCATAGCCCTGAAGAATAATAGGAACGATACCATAGCTTGGTTGAGTTTTGGCAGTTCAAATCCATTCCTGCAGCGCTTGCGCAGCTTAGGCAACCTGATTCTGTTCGGGACGATCGGCTTCATCTTTGTATTTCTAATGATGCAGTTCTTTTTGATCCAACAATGGATCAGTCAACCCATGAGCCTAATATCCCAGAGCTTGAAGACTAATGATCCGAGCATCATCCACGATCTCAGTAAAAAGGGTAATGAGTTTGCTGATGTGGCAAACCTGATTGAGCGGTTCTTTGATCAAAAAGAAGAACTGATCAACGAAATCGAAGAGCGTGCCCGCACAGAAGCCCGCTTGCGTGAGATCGAAGAACAGACTCGAAAGATTATCCTGACTATTCCGGAATCTGTGGTAGTGACCGATCTGGACGGACATATCCTTAGCGTAAATGACGAGAGTTTGAAGATCTATAAGTTTGAAAGCGAAGCGGAGATCATCAAACGTAGTCTCAAACTGGAAGATTTGGTGATTGGCCCCGATCGTCAGCACATAAAAAGAATGTTCCAAGATCTCTACAAGGGCATCTATGTAAAGAACCAAGAACTCATATTCCGTGATAGTTTGGGCGAGAGTATCCCATGCCTGATCAGCGCATCTGTGATCTTGGACGATTACAACAAACCCGGTAAACTGGTCTTTGTTGCTCGTGATCTTACAGATATAAAAAGCTTGGAATCCCAATTGCGTCAGTCGCAAAAGATGGAGTCCATCGGGACCATGGCAGGCGGAATAGCTCACGATTTCAACAACATTATTACAATTATTGCTGGTTATATCGCTCTGTCAACTGGAAAGATAGAACACTGCGCAGAAGCTCAGCATGATCTTGATGAAGCCCTCAAAGCATGCCTTAGAGCCAAGAGCCTGATCGGCAAGATTCTCACCTTCACCCGCAAGGGCGAAACTGATGTAGGCGAGGTAGTGCTTGCCGATATCCTGGAAGATACCTTACCCATGATCCGAGCAATCATTCCGGTACAAGTCTCAATCAATACAGATATCAAGAGCCAAAGCTTTGCCCGGGTGGATGAAACGGAAATGCAGCAGGTACTGTTGAACTTGGCAACAAATGCTGTGCATGCCATGCAACCTGATGGGGGCTCTCTCAGCATTTGTCTTGATGAGGTCAGCGGTTTTGATATCTTAGGACTGGATCCCAAGGTACAGTTCGAGAGTAAATACTTACATCTGGAAGTAAGCGACACCGGAAGCGGGATTGCGCCGGAGCTAGTCTCACGCATCTTCGATCCATATTTCAGCACCAAGGCCTCCGGAGAAGGTACGGGACTGGGTCTCTCCATTGTTCATGGCATAGTAAGCGGATATCGCGGATTTATAAATGTACACAGCAACGTAGGTGAAGGCAGCACTTTCCACATTTATTTACCGGCAATTGATGCAGCAAAAGTAAAGAAGAAAGCACGCAGCACAAGGGATTACCCCTTTATTCCCGCAAAAGTACTGATAGTGGACGACGAACCGTCCCTAATAGATATCTTCTCTCAATCCTTACAGGCTGCAGGTTATCACACCGTATCCTTTACCGATTCTCAGGAAGCACTGGATGCCTATAGAGATGCTGAAGCCCCCTTTGATATCATCATAGCCGATATCAATATGCCGGTGATGGATGGTTTGAAGCTGGTTAGCAAAGCCTTGGAGCTGCGCAAGGCTCCGGTAATCCTCTATACGGGATTTATGGATCCTGCTCAACAGAAAAAAGCTGATGCTATCACACACAAAATTATCCTGAATAAACCGATAATGCCAGACGATATGATAAAAGCCGTAAGACGCTCTATGCATGAGTTTTACACAAAGCGGAACAAGGCTAAAGAAAGTGATAGTGGATAAATAGTCACACTCTGTCGGGGTAGTGTGAAAGAAATCTCTTTACACGATCTGTAGCGCGTCAATAATGTCTCACATGTCTGAGTTAGTGTTCAAAAAATACAACAGGGGTTGTCCCAAAGGGGTATATAGATGACAAAGATTCTGGTAATTGAGGACGAAGACAGCTTTCGCAGAGTACTGGTACAAATGCTCACCAAGGCTGGTTATGACGTCCGTCAGGCAGGGGATGGCAATCAAGCGTTGGAGGTATGTGCGCAGTTTTGTCCGGATTTGGTGCTTACAGACATCATCATGCCGGATAAAGAAGGTTTGGAAACCATCCAGGAGCTTCTGGAGCTTTGTCCCACGATAAGGATTGTAGCAATGAGCGGTGGAGGGAAATTTGGCCCCGATAGCTATTTACCTTTAGCAGAGAAGTTAGGCGCTAAAGCCACTTTGCAGAAACCCTTTATGCGCGAGGAAATGCTGGCGACTATTGCGCGTGTGTTAGCGGAAGATTAGAGTACATCCCGCAAAGCTCGTTGAATCCCGTCCATCCTGTTTTGATTACTAAATCGGGTGCTTATGTCCTTTGATAAGGTCACTCGATCCACTTCCTTATCCATCAATATTTTCAAGCCTTCAATCAGAGCTTTTGTACTGCGTTCCCGGATGATATGGCCATATTCTCCAATGATGGTCGGAATACCAGCGACATCCGATCCCAAGGCTTTGCATCCATATAGCATGGCTTCCATCAAAGCGTTTGGCATCCCCTCAGAGATTGATACCTGCACATATATATCGCTTTCACTCATTAACCTCAAAACTTCAGAGTGTTCCATTTTGGCATGAATCCGGAGGTTTGGCACAGCGGATAGTTTGTGTCTCGGCTCCAGAGTATCCCTCCATCTATCTTGGATGCCCACAATTATGAACTGCCAACAGGGGAAAGCCTTTGCTGCATCTATCAAAAGGTCGTAGCCTTTGTTGTAAAAATCCTCCAATCGTGGGGTACTGCCAACGCTAAGTATCTGCTGTTGCCTGACCAGATTGATTGTGCTGGGCGCGCTACCGGTGATGCTGTTGTACACAGTAACGGCTCGAGTCTTTAGCTCCGGGATCAGCTTGAATACTCCTTCGGGATGCCCGCTGCTATTATAATAGTAGTTGTTAGAACTTAACAGTGCTTCATGATTGGCAATTATCAAGTCACAGTGTTTCAAGGCATAAATCGCACAAAATCTGCGCAGAGCATGGTGATATACTCCATAAGCATACTCAGGATAGTGTACTGCATCATATCCGCCGATAAAAATTACTGCTTTGCGCTGAAACACTTTCGCAGCCAAGACCATCACAAATGCATGATAATCCGCAAACCAGCACAAACACAGCTTGGCGCTAGAATGACGTAGTATTTTAGTGACGATACTCCATAAATGCAACAAATAAGTCCATTTACCTTTGCTCTGATGCAAGCATATGCTATGAACGGGCATTATGCTCATCAGGATATCCTCATCCACTTGTATGAAGGGACTATGGTTGGGATAAAAGAATAGCGCCTTCACTTCCTGCCTCGTTTTAGAATACCAGAGATAATACTACGACCCAGCTCCAGGTCGTAAGGTTTTATTACTCTTAGGATGCGGGCAATCCCGTAGTAGAGCAACATATAGATCGTGCCACCAAGGGTCATGCGCAAGAATGAATTGGGGATTAAGCCCGATACAGGGACTACAACAAACACAGGAAGTAATGCAGCGCAGAGGTTCGTAAGTATGCTCTGAAGCGGAAACATATCCAGTAGCTTCAATCCCATACAATATCGCATCTGAAACAGATATACAAGCACGATAAACCAGGATACTATCACGGTGGCAATAGCTGCTCCCACCATGCCGAAGGTTCTGATCAAGATATAATTCAAAATCACATTCAGGATCAGCATGATCAAGGAATCTAACATTACCAGTTTCGTCTTGCCCAAAGCCTGAAAGACGAGACCATAGGTTGCAACACGTAAGGGTAGAATCAGGAGATATACTTTAAAATAGAGCGCAGAAGAAACATAAATGGCTCCGTAGATAACGAACATGAATTCCGTTGCAAAAATAAAGAATACGGTAGCCAGAGGAAACACTATGATGCTGTTTTTGCGCACTGAAGCGCTAAAGATGGCTGCCATATCTGCTTTGCTACTGGAACTCATGTTTGGTAACAAGACGGCATTGACGGAGTTTATCAAGATGCCGATAAGCGGTAATTCCAAAGCTCCCAAAGAAAACACCGCAAACTCCTCTGGCTTGAAGAATCCCGAGATCATCAATTTGTCCAATTGTACGCTCAGAACCCCCACCAGCAAGGAAAGTCCCAAAGGTATGGTGTAAGCCAGTTGCTCTTTGAATCCGGCGTAGTTTTGCAGTGACCATCCCGCCTTGAGGCTGCGCAAGCCCCATTCTGCCCATAACCACTGCAGTAACGCAGATACAATCAACGCTGCTACTATATAGCGCATATCTCGAAAAATGAGTGCGCTTCCCAATACAAGGACAAAGTCGCAGCTAATGGCAAAGATCGAAAATGTAGCAGACTTCAACGGTTGTTTTAGCCCTAGCAGGATGGAACTATACATCTGTGTAACGAAGAGCAAGAGCGGATAGATGCTGTAGGGAATCAATAGATACTGCAAATCCGGATTGTTGAAGCTGTGGGCGATGAAAGAACGGGAACAGAAGATGATCAAAGCGCATAAAACAGCCAGAAATGACACCACATGCAAGGTTCTGGAGATCAGTCTCTTTGTTTTTTCGGGATCATCGGATTTGGGTATATAATATAATAGGCTTTGCGGAAAGCCCAACAGCAGAATACCGGACAGAGTGCCATAGATCAGAAACAGCTGCCGATAGGTTCCCAAATCTGCAGGGCTCAAGATTCTGGCGAGGGCAATTCCGATTAGAGTCTTGATTGAAAAGCGGACAAAATCTGCCAGGGTCAGCAATCCGGCTTGCCGGGATAAATCACTCATACAACGAAGATCCCAGAGTTACAGGGATGTAGTATTTAGTTTCATCGCCCTCTCTAAACGCAGTGAAAAAATAATTCCCGGCCACTACAGTGTCCACTCCGTTTGGTTTCCCATTCCAAAAGATCTGATGAGGGCCTTTCAAAAGATACTGCTCTTTGCTGTAGATAGTCTTCATATCTTTATTACACAAGCCCCAGGTCCATCGTCCGCCAAGGGGAACTTCCAAAGATATCACATACGATCCAGCCAGTGCTTCAAATCTGGCGTCCACGGCTTTCTTATTTGGATCCAGCGCAGAAGCAAGCTGTACCTCTGGTACTATTACTTCTTCTTTTACTTCTGCATCTTCGAGAGGAGGGTAGGCCAGATTAGCCAGGCTTATCAAGGCATTGTTCTTCTTTATCCCTTCATAGCTAAACAAGGCAATTCCCGCAAATTCGCCATCCCGAATCAGAGCGATACGTTTGTTTATGTGAGTAATGTTGTAGCGAGGGCTATCCAAGGGCATCAACGACCCTCCGTTGGCATTCCAGGCTCTCAGCCCAATAATCAGTTTCTCCTCATATCCTCTCTGTTTCATATCTGTCAATTGATCTCTAAAGTCGCCATAATCTAAGGTATAAGCCATAGGGTAGATTCTGTCTATGATACCCTTATCCAACCAGTCATACCAATCCTGAGCATATGCTATTCTGGCATCGTATATGGTTGAAAACACTGCAGCACTAAGTATTATCTTGGGATTGATACTCTTTATGCGGTGATAACATTTGCTCACAAAATCGCTGATCTGACGTGTACGCCATTCATTCCAGCTTAGTACCTCTCCTTGCTTCTTGGCTTGTTCGTACCTGGCTACAGATCTGGGATGATAACCCCACTTGGAGCTGGGATAGCGTATATAGTCCAGATGAAGTCCGTCAAGATCGGGATATCCCGCCACGATGTCGCTAAAAACATTCAGTAGATAGTCCTGAACCTCTGGGACACCGGGATCTATAAAATAGCCAAATTGCTCGGAGCTGCGCATCGGATTTCCTTGTGCATCGTGCGTAAACCAATGCCGATAGTTTTGATACATATAGTTTTCCGCAACGAGTTCCTGCTTCAAGGGAGTGGCATTGAACACTATTACCCAAGCCTGAACCTTCAAATGATGGGCATGAGCTTGCCTTATGATGTACTCCAGGGGGTCAAAACCGTCATCTTCCAGGATGTAGCTGCGAGGTTCCGGATTAAAGTACCTATATCCAGTCCTATTGGGAGTATAAAGTGCGTCTGAGCGGTAGCGAACTTCCACCAGTAGTTCATTTTGATGGTTTTGTACAGCATCATCGATAAGCTCGTCTATTGCCTCCGGGCTTTTTATATCCCAAGGTAAAACCCATAATGACCGCAGTTCAGCAGATAATGCCGTGAGAGCTGTCAGAATCAATATCAGTATCTCCAATCGTTTCATTTATCTTTACTAACCTCTACTTGAGTTGATCCATCGGAAAGCTGGAGCTTCAGAACATCTCCTGTGTTCAGTTCCCTTATACTTCGCACCAAGTGATTGTCCTTCATCGCCAATGCCCAGCCTTTTTGCAGCATATTGTCCGGCGAAAGCTGAGCCAGCAATCCAGCTTTAGCTTTTAGCTCCATCGTATGTTGAGCGAGAATGTTGTGTCCCAACACACGCAGCTGACCAGCCAGATTATTCAGATTGTCCTGTCCACGGTCGATCTTTCCTTTTAACCTCGCATCAGCGCTGTTGAATAACCTCTGTTGCGCATTATGGAGAGCAATTTGCGGTTCACGGATGAAGTGCCTGATGTTCTTTAGCGCCATATCAGCCATGTCTAAGCGTTGCTGATAATCTTGCCACAAGCGTTGAGGATGATAGCGGGAGAGCTTCAGTGTAAGCTCGCTTAGTTGTTGAAGGCTCTGCCCCAGATTGTGCTTTATACTTAAAGCCAAACGCTGTTGCATTGATGATAGGTAGGAGATCAGATCATCCTTGTTCGGTACGGCTATCTCAGCAGCCGCAGAAGGTGTGGGTGCTCTGAGATCGGCTACAAAATCGCTAATACTAAAGTCAATTTCGTGCCCTACAGCCGATATAATTGGTATCTTGGATACAAATATTGCTCGCGCTAGATCTTCATCATTGAAGCAAAATAGATCCTCTTGCGAACCACCGCCCCGGGTGATAATGATGAGATCGACATTAGCAGCGGTATTGAAGTACTCAATACCTCTGATCAATGTTGCGGGAGCATCTTTTCCCTGCACCAAAGCTGGGTAAACGAGGGCTTCTACTGGATAACGCCGTTTCAGGATGTTTCCAATATCTTGTAAAGCCGCTCCGGTAGGAGATGTAACGATTCCGATCCGCTCCGGGTAGGGGGGCAGTTTCTTCTTGCTTGTCGCGTCAAACAAACCTTCGGCATTTAGTTTCTTTTTTAAAGCTTCGATGCGCGCTTGCATCTCTCCGATCCCGGCAGGAACCATGGAGCTTACATTGAGGTTGTAGCTACCGCTTTTTTCGTATAGAGTAATCTTGCCAAAACAGATCACGCTCTGTCCATCACTTGGCTTGAAGTTGATATTGTAGTTGGCGTTCTTGAAAAAAGTGCAGCGTAAAGTGGCATACTCATCTTTGAGATTGAAGTAAATATGTCCCGAACTGTGATGCACAAAGTTCGATATCTCGCCCTTTACATACAAGGGTTCTATGCTGCTTTCGATCACTTGCCGAATGTGGCGGGAAATCTCAAATACGCTGAAAACTTGAATATTATCCATAAGGAAGCAGTAAATGACCATCTGCTTTTTTTGTCAACAAGCTTCGATGGATACTGAACTTGAGGACAGCTCCATTATGGATGATCGTTATATTGGCATCCAGTCAATCGTAATACCTATCATCCCCTCTGCTTTGTCCAAAGCTGAAGCAGATATCATCCCGTTATCATCGAGTGACCACTCCTTTATAACACGATGATATCTGGATCAAATCTCGATAATGTCAAGAGGCTGGATAGGGAGATCAGTTCAGGATCAATGTGTTCAGATCCAGTTTCGGCACATGATGTCGGTCTTGCTCATCTCTCCAATACTCGATGTTACCGTCGGGTCCGATGCTATCGATCACTACTTCTTCGTCAGGAACTCCCAAGGCTATCACCAGTACAATTTCCCATTTATTGGGAATTGCTAGCACTTCATGAACCTTGTCTCTGTCAACAGCAGCAATCATACACCCGCCAATACCAAGTTCCGTGGCCCCCAGCAACATGCTCTGACAGGCTATTCCTGTATCGATATAGCAGAATGTTGAACAGGATACTGGAGCCAGGACTACTATGTAGGCGGCAGGGCGCTCGCCATCAGCGGGACCGTCCCAGTCTTTCAAATAGTTGGCCCATTTCAAGCACTTGAACAGACCTTCGTGGGGATTGTCCACCAGCCAGTAACGCAGGTTCTGCAAGTTTGCCGCACTTGCAGAAACCCGTGCCAGATCAACTAGATCCCTCAAAGTCTGTTTGCTGATGGGAGTATGCTGTTTAAACCGTCTGAAACTTCTGTTGCGAACTACTAGCTGGTGTATCATACTCCACCTCCAATATTTATTCTACATAAATGATAAGCGGCATGCATCGCCTGGAAAAGGCAAGATAGGTCTGAAAAGCACGTAAGGGACGGTGAACTGTTGAAATAATTCCACAGTCTTCCAGTCACAATTTACTAGCAAAGAATATTGATTCCTGCTCGTACTACTCCTGCCCGGATTCTGGTGTGCGGCTCCAGCATACAGAGTTTTCCGGTATTCTCCCTGAAGTATTTTTCTTGTTGTGGCACTAATGCGATATCGCCAAACCCCTGGATCAATACCAAACTGGCAGGTATGTGTTCATCACCTGTATTGATTACTCCCTGTTCTGCACCCAGATATTCGCAAAGATCAGCTTCATCCATAGATGGGCAAATGATCCCGACGGAAAGCTGTGAAAGGCGCTTTAGATCGGCAAATGTAGGTTTGAAGCCCAAAACTGCTATGCAGTTTTCTGGTAGTGGATCCTGTGAAACGTCCGGCACCCAGAACAGGTTACCATGTACGGTTTTTCCCCAGCCGATAGCAGCGGACAAACGGATGGCATTATATGAAAGGCGTAATGCACGGTCTTGCTCTACTCGGCTCACTATTCCCGATACATTGGCATGGTAGCTGGTAGCTTTGTAATTATATTGAATGGTCATTACTCCTGTTTTAGCATCAAAATCGATGATTTGTCCCGTGCTGGGACTTGGTACAATCTTCACATGATCGGGTTTGATATAGCGAGCCACAGTATCACCTTCATAGACGAACTCACCGACATTCTTTACGAGGTATCGTTTCGCCTTTTTAGGGGCTACACCCAGCTTGTCTGCAATCATAATTTCAATGGGCTTTCTGCTATACTTCTGAATCTCGGACAACACGATCAGACCGCTCTTGTAATCGATGAATTCCACTTTCCCGCGCACTGGGGAATGGTGAGCCTGGCGCATATCATACTCCGGCAAGGGACGGCGCAATTCATCAGAGAAGTATATTTCGTCCCCGATCTTCACACAGATAGCTCTTTGGAATATCTCTTCCGGAACCTTGGCATTGGATAAATTTGTATTAACTACAAACAGGCGGGGAGGATTATAGAGGTTTTGGGCGACAATTTCATCAGGTACTACCTTTTCACCGCATTTCTTTAGGATATCTCCATTGTAGGGTAGTTCCACATCATACCAGAATTGATCTCGAATGGGATCGGCATCATTCTTAAAGACGTGTGGTGCAGCATCTTCGGTATACAACTCAAGCAGATAATCCATGATCGGATCGAAGCCATCACGCTCCAGTCTGGTGTCGATAATTATCGGTAGGTCGCTGGTGATGCTTTGCTCCTTACTGGCTCCGTCTATCATGCATTTCTTTAAAGCTTTGAATAGCATTTTACGCCCGGTTTGAGCCGGAAGAAGCACAAGATTATCTGAAAGTACTAAATGCGATTTGCCATCATACTCTACGTTCAGCACCGGGATACTCTTCTTTTCCGGGAAAATTGGACGTACATAAATGGCAAGGCTCGACAGACATTCTTTGAACAATAGATCGCGGCTGAGACTTTTATCCACCGTGGAGAAAACTCCCAAATGCGGGCTAATAAAGTGTTTATCAATAGCCAGTTCTGTGATTCCAACGGGGAATACTCCACCAATCAGAATATCCAGGCATTGATTTGGATTTTGGGCATGGGCAAATACTCCACCTGCTCCGATAATCAGTCCGATGTCGCTGGGATAAAAGTAGAATGATTCTTCGTTTGCAATATAATTGAATTTGGCTTCATACTTGTCCTTTCCGTTGGATTTCATGGCATCCAGAAAGCCCAGTTTCTCTTGATTGTAATGCATGTTCTCGTGTTGAGTAACAGCCAATCGTAATGCGCATTTGGCCAAGGCGTGTTCGATGCGGTATTCATTGGTACTCCCGGGATTGCTGGTAGGGTACAAGCTTTTATTGCCCACATAGTTCCTCAGTTCACGCTCGGAGATATTGTCTGGCAGTAGCCTGCGCACAGTCTCCACCTCACTTTCCTTCATCACATTCAGGGCACTGTAACTCATACCCAGGTTTGCGCTTACAGTTCGTTGAAAATGAGTGTCTATACGGGTAAAGACATCAGTGGTAGCACCTCCGATGTCAAAGAGTATCAAGTTCTTTACCTTTGCATTATCCAGTTCTAAAAGGATTTGCAATACTCCTGAGGGAGTAGGTAAAATCGGAGCGTGAACAATATCTTTAATCTCGGTATATCCGGGAGCTCGTTCCATCACGGTTTCCATGAATAGCTCCTGTATCTTGTCCCGGCTAGGCTTCAGGTTCTCTTGTTGTAAACTGGGTCGCAGATTGGGTAGAATATGCAGGTCAAAATCCTGCGAAATCATCATCCGGATCATGTCGGCAGCATCGCTGTTACCAGCGTAGATTGTCGGGATTTTTACACTGGTGCTGAATTTCGGCATGGGTTTTGCAATGCGGAGGATTTCCGCCAAGCGTAGCACAGAACTGATCGCACCTCCATCTGTCCCTCCGGAGATAAGGATCATATCCGGACGCAAATCTCGCATTGCCATCATTTGCTCTATGGTACTGCGCCGGTCGTTGATGGCAAATACGTCCAGAATGATGCCTCCGGCTCCGTAAGCCGCTCGTTTTGCACTACTGGCACTATCAAAGAGAGTAAGGCCGATTACCAGGATCTGTAATCCCCCTCCGGCACTGCTTGTGCTCAGATATCGTATGTTTGGTACGAAACTGAAGTGCTTGTCTCTGGAAACATCTGAAAGCAGCGATATACCGCTTTGCCTTTCAACCTTCCTGATGGCTTCGATGATGCCAATCTTAACGTCATTATGCGGGGCTTCCACTGTGGTATCTGCATGCTCTACTGCCAAAAGCCTAGCTTTCACGCAATCGATCAGGATGGCCTTGGTGGTAGTGGAACCGATATCGGTGATCACAGCGTAATCGCATTGCTTCATGAAGCTATCCTCCTCAATTTGAAAATTTTGCAGGTACCATGCTAGTCTTTATAAACTCACTAATCTGATGCATCCAATCGGTTATCTCTATCTTTAGGGGCATTTGGATAGGCATGCTTTACAGGAAACACATTCATCGGCCAGTGCTTCAGCTTCGATGAATCCCTGGTATTCGCCCTTGTTGAAGGGTTCATCACCATACATGCGGGCTTCCATATACATTCCAAGCACTGAGGGGATATCTACTCCATGTGGACAGGGCATGCAGCCAAAGCCCAGTGCCGATAATCGGTCGGGGGATTTGTATTGTACGGTAATTCATTCTTGTTCCTTGTGATAATGTTTATATATGCTGGATGCAGTCTTCTCGCCGATACCTTTGATGCTTGTAAGGGTAGCAATATCCGCATCTTTGATTTTTCCCACGCTGCCAAGCTCTTTTAGCAGAATGAATTTGGTGCTTTCTCCGATCCCGGGAATCTCTTCCAATTCACTGATCAAAGTGCGCTTGCTCCGTCTGCTACGATGAAAACTGATGGCAAAACGGTGTGCTTCATCTCGTATTCTCGTGACCAATCTGAGTGCAGATGAGCTACGGGACAGGATAATAGACTCACTGTTTCCGGGTAAGAATAATTCTTCAGCCCGCTTGGCAAGGGATACAATGCGCAGATCAGCGTAGGCACTGTTTTGTAAAATCTCATGTGTAGCAGAAAGCTGTCCTTTACCACCATCTATGATGAATAGATCAGGTTTCATATCCGGTTCTTTATCGATTTCTGTGAGGTAGCGGGACAGCGTTTCCTGAAGCGCAGCAAAGTCATTCTGAGTTTGAATTTCACGAATAATAAAGTGCCGGTAATACTTCTTTTTGGCTTTGCCATTTTCAAAGTAAACCGCGCTGGATACTGTATCTGTCCCTTGAATGGTGGAGATATCCATACATACGATTTTGCGGGGAAGCTTGTCAAAACCCAAGGCTTCTTTTAGCTCCTGAATGGGGAATATCGTACGATTTGCTTTGCGCATATGCGCCAGTTTCTTTTCCTCAATCAAGTTGAATGCATTACGTTTGGCCATGGCCAGCAGTCTAGCTTTGTCTCCGCGTTGAGGAAGACTCAGCAAACCCTTCAGCCATTGCGACAGAGCCTCATAATCAGCGGGTTCAAAGGGCAACAGGATCTCTTGGGGCAGTTCATCTTTCTGGGCATAATACAGCTTCAGAAAAGATGCCAAAATACTCTCCCTACTCTCCAAGGAGATATTCTTCATGGGATAGTTTTCCTGATTGATGATGACTCCTTCCTGCATCCTCAGAACCAGGCAGATAGCGTCGTTCTCTTCCTGATAGAACCCGATGATGTCGATGTTGCGGCGATCAGAATAGACTATGCTCTGCCGCTTCTGTATCTTTTGTATGGCGACTATGCGATCTCTAATCTTTGCCGCTTCTTCGAAACGCAATTCATCAGATAAGTTGTTCATCTCTTGGCGATACTCATCCGATACTTCCTCGTATTTGCCTTCAAAAAAACGGATCATCTTATCGACGATTTGCATATATTGCCCCTGAGATATCTTCCCGATGCATGGAGCGCTGCACTTTCCCAATTGATGATTGATGCAGGCTTTCTGGAACACTACCGCTCCAATGGGGATATTGCGCTTGCAATCACGGATGGGGAAGAGCCATTCAAAGCTTCTCAATGTGCGTCTTAATGAACGTACATCCGTGTAAGGACCGAAATAGCGGGATCCGTCTTTCACTAGATCCCTGGTAACAAATACCCTGGGGAAATCTTCGTTCAAAGTGATCTTCACATAGGGATAGCGCTTATCGTCCTTTAGCATCACGTTGTACTTCGGTTGGAAGCGCTTGATCATATTTGCTTCCAGCAAGAAAGCTTCATTCTCGCTGGATGTTATGATGTAGTCCAGCGCTGCGATATGAGCTACCAATTGCTCTGTCTTTGGATCTTTGGGACTGTTGCTGAGGTAGGATTTGATGCGGTTCTTCAAGGAGAGTGCTTTACCTACATAGATCACATCATCCTTTGCGTTTTTCCATAGATACACACCGGGTTTATCCGGCAAGTATGGAATCTTCTCGGCTATCTGCGGTGTAGGCGCTTGCATAAGTTTTGTGTAGCCTCTTTGATGTAGATTAAGTGGAGTAGTATTCCCATCAGATAGAAGAATAGAAAGCACAATCCTGAAATAAGAACGGATTGCAGGACTAATCCGGCTTTAGATTCCAGCGGGATCAGATCTCTTAGATAATGCGCCATGAAATAGATGACAACTGAGATAAGCAGAGTCTTCAAGAGGTTGCCCAATACGCCTTTACTGCTGATGTAGGGAAATCTCTTGCGAATCAGAATCAATAAGCTGAGGTAATTCACAATTGCTGTGATTGAGGTGGACAATGCCAATCCCCGATGTTGGATAAACTGCATCAACACAAAGTTCAAACTGATGTTTAGTCCTATCATTACAGCAGCCAAAATCACGGGTGTACGAGTATCTCCTTTGGCATAGAACAACGGAGTAAGCACCTGATTCATACTGTAGAACAGCAGTCCCAGAGAATAGAAGATCAGAGCCTGTGAGCTCATCCAAACTGCATGTTGATCGAATGCACCATGAGCAAACAGGATCACAACGAAATCTTCTGCAAGTGCGAGGATTATGGCGCTGATAGGCAACATGATATATGCCAAACTCAAGGATGTGAAGCGCAGGCTATCAGAGAGCTCTGAGTACTCTCCCTTGCTTACCAATCTGGAATATGTGGGCAACACAGCAGTACCCGCACTGATGGCAAAGATTCCCAAAGGCAATTGCATCAGTCTATTACCATAGGCCAGAGCGGTGATACTACCCATGGGCAGAAAGCTGGCCATTAAAGCATCCGCAATCAGGTTGATCTCTCTGATACCGATACCGATCATAGCAGGAATAAAGCGTTTCCACAAGGTTTTTAGCGCTTCCTGACCAAAGTGTAACATAATAGTAAAGCGATATCCCACCTTTTTCAGATAGGGAAAATTGATAATCGTCTGCATGGCTCCACCGATCACCACGCCCCAACC
This sequence comes from Candidatus Cloacimonadota bacterium, assembly GCA_028706475.1. Taxonomy (NCBI): domain Bacteria; kingdom Pseudomonadati; phylum Candidatus Cloacimonadota; species Candidatus Cloacimonadota bacterium. The sequence goes on along the minus strand of JAQWBI010000019.1, from coordinate 9,480 downwards.
AGCCGGATAAATCAAGCGTTCTGCAGGCAGCTTCCAGATAAAATATGGTACTACAAGGCTCAATATCATACCTATATTCAGCAGTGCACTGGATAATCCGGTCATAAAGAAGTAATCGTGGGAATTTAGAATTGCGATGAATGTGGATGACAATCCAATAAAAAAGAGATAAGGAAAGATAATCCGGGTTAGTTTGATGGCAATATCGCTAGTCTGCGGTGTCAATCCGGGATACAGAAGCCTGACGATAACTGGAGCAAAGACAATTCCCAAAATGGTAAGTAACAGCAAAAATACCGTGAGGATACTAAGGACATTTAGCGCAAAATCTATCTGGGCGTTTTTATCTTTCTTTATGCCAATATCGTTGTAGATAGGCACAAAAGCTGTAGAAAGCGCTCCTTCGCCAAAAAGTCTGCGCAAGAGATTGGGGATGTTGTAGGCTATGTTGAAGGCATCGTTCAAATATCCGCCGCCAAAGAAGAAAGCCATCAACTGATCCCTTACCAGCCCTAAGATTCGGCTGAAGAATACAGCGATACTCATCACGCTGATACTGCGGGCCAGACGGCGTAGACTCATATACTTAGCAGATTACGTGTGGCCAGAAAGAGGTTCAATTGGATCAAGGTTGGATTCACATTACCGTCCAGCTTTCTGCTAAAATCGTCCAGAAGCAACAGGTAGTCCGGAATACGATCCGGAATGCCGCTATGAGATACTTCTCCCAAAAAATCACTTTTGTCCAGATTGGTTACTTCGTCTGGGGCTAAGTGTATCAAAGCCAGATCATTGGCTATAATCCCCATATAAGCTAGCAGGTCGCGAAGAGCATCGGAACTGATCTTGTGCTTGGCCGTTTGGTCGATATAATCCAGATTCGCTTTCTCATATGCCATGGAAACGAGTTCGAAAGCCTTGTCTCTGGTGGTATTACCTGCGTCATTTGCTACGCGGATTGCCGTCTTCAGATTTCCCCCGCTTATTCTGGCAGCACTCTTTGCCAATGCAGTGTCCACATGGAAATTCTCGAATAGGATTTCCTGTATCACAGTTTGAGAAAGAGGCTTAAAGTAAACCGGCTGACAGCGGGACAGAATGGTGGGCAGTATCTGCGGCAGTCTTTCTGTAATCAAGATTATAAGTGTGTTCTTTGGAGGTTCTTCCAAAGTTTTTAGAAATGCGTTTGCGGTCTGGGTATTCATCATGTCTGCGTTTTCGATGATCGCAACCCGATATTGGGCTTCATGAATGGAGTATTCCAAGCGCTTGATGAGCAAGCTGATACTCTCTTTCCGAATCTCTGTGGAACCGCTAAAGAAGTAGTCCTGCCAGGGGCTTTCAATCTTGTTCTTGATATAGGCTTCATATTGTTTCAGGGCATCTGCATCTTTGATCTCTCCATCTGAGCTTAGTTTCAGGTTCACCGTTGGGAATAGATACGTAAAGTCAGGATGCTCGAAACTGAGGAATTTGTGACAGGATGCACAAACCCCACAGGGGCGATATTCGCTGCTGGAGAGACAGTTTAGCGCCATCCCAAAACAAAGTGCGGTCATAAACTTGCCCACTCCTTCTCCACCATGGAAGATATAAGCTTGGGCTATACGTCGCTGTTCGATGGCATGTTGCAACAAGTCAACAACTTGCTGCTGTCCCTTGATATTACGAAACATCAGACAATGGATATCTTGCTGTGCCCAGCTTCGTCACTAATGGAGTAGTCGAACGTTTTCTTCACATAAGGGCTCTGGAAATCTTCGGCAAGGATGTCGTAGATGAGGGCATCGTGGTATTCGCCTGCCATAAAGTTGTATTTACGGCGTCTGCCCACAAACTTGAATCCTACCTTTTCATAGCATTTTATGGCTCGCTTGTTGTAATCCACCACTTCCAGACTGATATTGTTCAGATTCATTATATTGAAGCCATAATCCAGGATCAGAGATGTGGCTTCAGAGCCAATTCCTTGATTCCAATAGGTCTTTTCACCGATAAAGATGCCGAATTGAGCATGGCGGTGGACATTGTTCACTAAATGCAATCCGCAATTCCCTATCACTTTGTTAGTATCCTTCTCCACGATGGCAAAGATCACACTGTTTTTCATCAAATCCTGCAAGGCCGTGCGCTCTTTATCGACATCAAAAACAGTGGAAGAAAACAGCACAAATTGCCCAATTTCAAGGTCGTTGACCCATTCTGTGTAACGCTCCACATCTTCCAAAGAAACGGGGGATAGGAAGCATTTTTCACCGGTCATTTTTCGAAAGTATTTCATATCATATTCCTTGTATGTCTTTGCAATCAATCTGCCAAATGCCCTTATTCTGTCAAGCATATTGTGCAGGATCATCATAGATGGCAACCCGTTTTTCCTGTCCGCTTGTTCACATGAGCATTTCGTTTTATATTATCATTATCAAGCCAAGCATAAGGAGTTATTCAGCGATGATGAGAATCCACAATCTGCCGGAAGCATATGCCAAAGTTCATTTGCCTTCCAAGGTTGCCATGGCGGTTACGGTAAAACCGGATAACAGCTTCAATCTGATAACTTTGGAATGGTTCATGAGAACTTCAATTGCACCACCTATGTTTGCGATTTCAATCGGACACAGCCGCTATTCCTATGAATGTCTGCAAGAAAACAGATACTTCAATCTTGTATTTCCCGCTTCCACTCAAAAAACGCTTTTAACCTTAGCAGGTTCTCAAAGCGGCAGAGATATCGACAAATTTGCTGCTGGAAAGGTTGAGTCTTTTCCAGGTAAGCTTCACAAATTACCCATTCTCAAAGATGCTGTCGCCTGCTTTGAATGTGAGGTTGTCTCGCAAGTAAAAAGCGGTGATCACACTATCTATGTGGGCGAAGTGAAATACAGTTGGAGCAACGACGAGGCCGAACTCTTCTTTTATTCCAAGAGTTAGGTATATCTTCGTAACGGTTCATCAACTACCGGATCTGAGATACAAACTCCGAGGAGCATATATTCATCACCATCGAACCTGATGTTTGAACCCAAATAATGCACGGAGTGCAAGACACCTATGCTATATGTATCTGTTAAAAAAGTGAAGAGGTGGCTTGGACTTTGGGCAATGCATAGAATCCTCTCCTGCTATTGAATTCCATTTGACTGAAACATACAGGTATACATGAAGATATAAAAGGTCAAATGTAATCCAATCGCATTATCTGAGCTGATTCCTCTTCCGATTATCTATACATGAACCTGATATTGTCGGGTTATCATCGAGTGAACACAGGATGATAACACCTTGATATCAGCTTCAACATTGTATAGAACAAAGGATATGAGGAGAAGGATTCAATAGCTTCCTTCGGTCGCTGTGGCAATACGGAGATTACCACACCAAGCTTGGCATGACACTAGAAAAATGGCAAGTTCGCCAGCATCTGGGAAGATCCCAAGAGTGACAACAAGATAGTGGTAACTGCTATGAATGTCCCGAAGGCAAAGCCTTGTTCCTTGTTTCGCACAAATATAAAGAAATAGACGATTCCCAACACAGCCGATACCAGGATCAAGTATGGCATACTGATCAGCCCCATGAAGGTAGATATACCGGTCAGAAGCCAAATGTCTCCGCCTCCCAGACCATCTGCCTTCCTTGCAAACCGATAAGCATAGGCGATAAAAACCAGAAAGCAGAATATGATGGCAGCAGTAATGCCTGATTCCAGGATCGTGATGTCGTTACCCGGGATCAGCGCAAAGATCAGTCCCAAGGGAATTAGCGGTATAGAAAGCTTGTGGGGGATGATCTGATGGAAAGCATCTATGAAGAATATCGGGATCAGAAACAGGCACAACACTGAATACTTGAAAAAGAGCATATACTGCCCATCGTAGCCGTATTGAACGAACAGCAACATGAGGATAATGGGTGTTAAAAGCTCTACCAAAAAGTGGTGCCAATGGATGGAAGCGCCACAATACTTGCACTTTCCGCGCAGTATTATATAGCTTGCTATCGGGATGTTCAAATAGAAGGGTATTGGTTTGTTGCATTCTCCACAGTGTGACGGTGGATATACTATGGACTGTTTTCTGGGCAAGCGGTAGATAATCACATTAAAAAAGCTGCCCAAAGCAGCGCCTATGACAGCTAATAAGATGAGTATTACTATGTTCAAACCGGTAAGTCTCCTTATTATTTATCGTACCAGAAACTCTGTTGCATCAGCAGACCCTGGCTCATTCGGATCTCGAAACTCATTGAATCGTTGGGTTTATAACGCAAGGAAAACTCCGGCAGCACTTTATTCTTGTTATCATCGTTCAAAGTGAATTTGCTAGAACTGTTCATAGTACCTAAATTCACGAAGTTCAGATCTAGGTCAAGTTCCAATTTGGGGCTGAACTGATACTTCATATGATTTGTATATCGCGAAAGATAATAACCCCTTCCGGTTGAGCTGCTTCCAGCTTCAAAGCCCATGGAATGGGACATCTTGAGATTCTGCAGCACAGGGTTATTGATTGTAAAGGGATTCAGGTTGGGTCGCGGCAGATTGTATGTAGCCATTGCCGGAATGATCAGACTTAGCATTAGTATAGTTATAAGTACGTTTTTCATGGTAGATACTCCTTTCAGGCTATCTGAATACAATATAGCGCGCTGCACGTTTGCCGTCAAGTATAAAAGTCTTCCATCAGTTTTCCAAGGCTGCTCATGCCTTGGTCGATTTGCTCCATTGTACTGAAGCTGAAATTGAGCCTGAGAGCATTGTACTTCTCCTGACCGCTGGGATAGAACTTGCTGCCGGGGATAAAACTAACTTTTTTGGCTTTGGCTTGCTCAAACAGCTCATCAGCATTCATATCTTCCGGAAGTCGAAGCCACGTGAAGATACCGCCTTCCGGCTTTGTGTATTGAATGTAGGAAGGCAAGTATTGTGCCATGGCATCCAGCATTTTTTGCAGATATGGTCTATAGAAATCGCAGCACTTGGCGAGATGGGATTCCATGTGTCCGGCTTCGAGGAATCTGGCTGCGATCCTTTGGGATACATTATCTGGAGCAATATTTACTTTCTGTTGCCAGGAACACATCCGCTCTATCAGAGTCTTATCGCCTTTCACAAAAGCAAGTCTCAAGCCAGGACCCAGTATCTTGGAAAAGGATACTACTTCAGTTACCACTTCGTGATTCATATAGTCTTTCGTGGCGATGTTGTATAAAGTGGGTAGGGCTTCACCGCTGAAACGCAAGCGGGAATAGGGATTATCCTCCAATATCGGAATCTGCATGGCAATGGCATACTCTATCAATGCCTTGCGTCTTGACAGGCTCATGGTGAGCCCTGCAGGATTATGAAAATCTGGAATGGTATAGATTAGTTTCACCTTCTTACCCAGGTGGTGCAGCTCTTCTACTTTACTTTGCAGGATGTTTATATCCAAGCCTTCCTGATCCAAAGGGACTCCAACCAGTTCTGCTCCAGTGGCCTCAAAAGCAACCAAAGTTCCCAAGAAACTGGGTGCTTCGCAGATAATGACATCGCCTGGATCTGCCAGAGCACGCGTTATATAGTATATTCCGTTAGTTGAACCTGCTGTAATCAGCATTTGAGACGGACTAATGTCGTATCCTTCCCACTTCAGCAGTTCCTTCTTTAGCACGGGATCGCCTTCACTGGCACCGTATTGCAGCACACTGGAGCCTTCATCACGGATTACTTTGCTGTACAAGTCTCTCATGATTTCTACTGGGAAGGTTTTTGGAGATGGAAAGCCTCCCGCAAAGGAGATTAAGCCCTCGATATCGCGAGTGCTGGCCACCAATTCACGGATCATGGATGACTTCATGGTTCTTGTAGTATGATTAATCTTTTCTTTAATCATCTTTCTATCCTCTATATGCTTTATTTATAAACGTATTAAGCGCTATTGAAGCAAGGGTGTAAAAAAGAAAAAACAAGCCTTGCCATACATTTGCCTTCATGCATGGCAAAGCAATATATTGAGTATCAAGGATAGATGCGATAGATCATCCTTGGGAATGGTATGGTTTCTCGGATGTGATGGGTGCCGCTCATCCATGTGACCAGCCGTTCCAAGCCGATACCGAAACCACTATGGGGCACAGAACCGTATTTACGAAGGTCAAGAAACCATTGATATGCTTCCAGATCCATCTTTTCTTCTTTCATGCGGGAGAGGAGCGCTTCGTAATCGGTTTCACGCTCACTACCACCGATAATCTCTCCAAAACCTTCAGGAGCAATAAGATCACTGCCCAGAACCAGATTTTCATCTTCAGGAGCGCGACGCATGTAGAAAGCCTTTATTGCTTTGGGCCATCTTTCTATGAAGATCGGCACTGCGGAACCTTCGGTGAGCATAACTTCATCAGCCGCTCCCAGATCGCTGTTGTGATCGATCTCGCTACCCTTGGAACGAAGATACTCAATCGCTTCATAATGCGTCATGCGTTTGAAAGGCGCATCCGCTGCTTTCAGTTGCTCTTTATCCCGTTCCAAGATGTCCAATTCCTTATCACAGGTGGCAAGTACTTTGCGGATTACGTGGCGAATCAGACCTTCTTGAATGGCCATATTCTCTTCATGTTCCACATATGCTGCCTCAGCATCCATCATCCAGAATTCAGTGAGATGCTTGCGGGTTTTGGAGCGTTCAGCGCGGAAGACCGGGCCAAAGTCATATACTCGGCCCAAGCTCATAATGCCAGTTTCCAGGTACAATTGTCCGCTCTGAGACAAATATGCCATACCTTCGTCAAAATATTCCAGTTCAAACAGAGTGGTAGTCCCTTCACAAGCATTGGGTGTAAGAATGGGAGAATCAAAGCGGAAGAAGTTATTGTCGTTCAGGTATTCACAGATGGCATAATACACAGTATGACGAATCCTCAGGATCGCCCATTGTTTGGGGGAACGGATCCAGAGATGACGATTGGAAAGCAGGAAATCGGGGCCGTGTTCTTTCTTGCTGATGGGGTATTCATCGGCGATTTGGACGATCTCCAACCCAGTGATGGCCAGTTCATATTCCCCAGCTTTTTTTTGATGCTCTTTGGGGATACCGGTAAGGATGACACTGGATTCAAGTGTAAGGCGTTTGGCCTCCTCAAAAGCTTCATCTCCCAATTCTGGCTTGAAAGCTACGGCTTGCACTTCTCCGCTACCATCACGAAAGATGATGAAGAGCAATTTGCCACTGTGACGCATGTTTCGCACCCAACCTTTCAGACGCACTTCTGTGCCTGCATGGCGGGCAATGTCCTTTACAAATATATCTTGCATGTTTCTTAAACCTTGATTTTACTCTTCTTTAGCTGTTCGTTGATAATCTGGATTATTTGTTCCGCTACTTCCAGGGCGTTAGCGCCGGCATGACCGTCAACTATCGGTTTTGTATCCGTAAGAATGGCATTTACCCAGGATTCCAGCTCCATAGACAGGGCGTCCTTGGGGCTGTCTGCACAATCGAATAAGTTTTGATCCACCAGCTTGGTGGGATCAATATCGGTAGCGCCCATCATGATCTTGGGCAGATACTTCATCACATGAGGGCTCTTTTTTATAACCTTGGCTTGCTTGGACTGAAAATCAAGCGTGATGTAACAATCCTTTTGAAAGAAGCGGATTTTACGTTCCTGCTTCAGAGATACCCTGGATGAAGTCACGTTTGCTATGGCGCCGTTTTCAAACTCGATACGGGCATTGGCAATGTCTATCGAAGGTGTGAGAACACCTATTCCGGAAGCATGAATATGCTTGATGGGACTATGCACAAAGCTGAGGATGAGGTCAATATCGTGAATCATTACATCCAGTACCACTGGAACATCCGTGCCACGGCTATGGAAAGTGGAGATGCGGGTGGACTCTATGAATACCGGATCTTTGATCTCATTCTCTACTTTCATGACTACAGGATTGAAACGCTCAATATGCCCCACCTGAATCTTCAGCTTATTGCTGTCTGCCAATTCCAGAAGCTCTTTGGCTTCTTCCAGTTTGCTGGTAATTGGCTTTTCCAAAAATATGTGCTTTCCGGCTTGCAAAGCTTTTAATGCCAGTTCATAATGAGCGGTGGTGGTGGCGGCGATATCGATGGCATCGCAGGCATCGAGCAGTGCATCGTAGCTTTCAAATCTATGTACAGACAAGGTCTTGGCTATTTCCTTGGCACGGCTGCTTTTAGCATCGTAGATACCAGCCAGGACGGCATTGTCCATTGCCATAAACTTGCGGGCATGATGCTGTCCCAAGTGCCCAACGCCTACTACGCCGATCTTCAACATATCTTGTCCTATTTCTTCAGCTTAGCTGATACTTTCTCGATCATATCCTTGGTCATGCTGTCCAGATCGTATTCTGGTTTCCAGCCCCATTCTTCACGAGCGGCAGAATCGTCCATGCAGTTTGGCCAGCTATCGGCAATGGCTTTCTTGATGGGATCCACTTTGTATTCAAGTACAAAATCCGGAATGTACTTACGGATGGCGGCAGCGATGATCTCTGGATCGAAGCTCATGGCGGTTACGTTGAAACAGTTTCTGTGGATCAATTTGGCAGGATCAGCTTCCATCAGCTCAACAGCGCAGCGCAGTGCATCGGGCATATACATCATATCCAGGAAAGTTCCAGCGGGGAGATTGCACACATAACGTTTTTGCTTGATTGCCTCATAATAGATTTCTACTGCGTAGTCGGTAGTTCCTCCTCCTGGAAGAGTAACGTTCGAGATGATGCCGGGATATCTGAGACCGCGGGCATCCACGCCATATTTCAAGTAGTAATAATCGCTCAGGAGTTCTCCTGCTACTTTGGAGATCCCGTATATAGTTGTGGGCCTCATGATGGTATCCTGCGGAGTATGATCCAACGGAGTTGTGGGGCCGAAAGCACCGATTGAAGACGGGGTGAATACCGCACCGCGCACTTCCTTCATAATCTCGAGGCAGTTGAATACTGTGTCCATATTGATCTTCCAGCTCTGGGCGGGATTGGCTTCGCCCTTGGCTGAAAGAACTGCCACCAGGTTAAAAATAGTGTCAATACTATGCTTCTTTACCACTTCATTCAGACAAATGCCGTCAGTGGAGTTCACTTTTGCGGAAGGTCCGGCTTCCATGATGTTTGCAGGAAGGGGAGTGTGGTTGAAGGTGGCAACAACGTGTTGATCTCCATAAATCTTTCTGAGATAGGGGACGAGCTCCGATCCGATTTGTCCGGCTGCACCGATCACAAGTATGTTCTTCATAGCTGTTTTATGCTCCTGAGTGTTTTCATTAGTATTCCACCTATTTTCATCCATGTTTGTTTGTCAATGATTATTCCTGCTGGCATTCCCCCATTTTTAATCGAGCCTAATTTTGATTTGCCATTGGTCTCGTCGTTCTTCAATACTGGGTCTTCGTTTATATTGGATGATTTGATTGATGCAGATATTCAAGACATCGGTTATGCGATAATAGATGAAC
>JAQWBI010000018.1 GCA_028706475.1 Candidatus Cloacimonadota bacterium | reverse complement strand
AAGTCTTCTATCAACGGTATGCACTCCTTGAGATCGACTTTCCGGCTCAGAAAGGCCAAGATATCAAAGCCATGTTGCTCAAACTCCCTCCAGTAGTTGTTTACATTTCTACGGTCTGTATAACCAACCATCGTGGCAATATCCTGAAAAGTGCACAACCTGGAGCCATCTCTACAAAACAGCAATCTCAAGAATACGATAATGAACTTGATATTGGCTTTTGTTTTAGGAATACTGAATCTGACAGGGATATTCAATGAAACTACAATCTCTTCCTGGTTCAAGCTCACGTCAACGGCAGATTTCCGGTTCGATTTGTTCTTCATTTTGACACCTCAAAAGCATGTTATTTTGGGTGCCAAAGTATCTATACCATGAAATCTGTAAAGCATTTTCTTACAATTTAATAGACATTCTTTTTGTCACGTTTTAGGCTCTCAGAAACGCTCGTATTGGCCCTAAAAATCCCGAGGAGACATAAAAGGTGGTTTTTGAGAAAAGATGGCATACTGGCCTTCTTGTCAATTCGGTTTCGAAAGCATATTTTAGTCGTTTCGCCCACTTTTTCACCTAACTCATGCGCTAACTCATTGGAAATAGATCAGGTCAAAGTGAACAGTCTCATGGTTTGAGTGCAGATGACGGAAATATCCCCCATCCACATACATCTCTTAGGCTTCCCTCCCTTTGCGTAAAGCTGTGCTTAAGCAGATATCATCGGGTTATCATCGAGTGAATACCCGAGTATTACCCGATTATATCTCGATCGGCAAGCGTTAAAGTAGAGAGCTTGGCTCAGTTTCCGCAGCGGGTAATTAAATTGTGATTGACCATAAAGCACGATGGCATAAAGTTGTCACCAGAATGATAGTCATATGATATATAGGAGTATAAGGCGATGAAAATGCTGAAGACTTATCCGGAGAAGTGTATCTCTTGCCATGCGTGCGAGAGCACTTGTTCCAGTCTCTATTTCAAAGAAGACAAATCCGAGCTTTCCTGCATCCAAATTCATGACGAGACGAATCCTCCCGAAATGAATGTATGCAATCAATGCCAGACTTGTGTGGAGGCATGCCCTACGATGGCACTCGCGGTAAGCAAACAAGGTGTGGTGATGCTCTCCCGCAACCTTTGCATAGGATGCTTAATGTGTGTGGCAGTATGCCCTACAAACAGCATGCGTACGGTTTTGAGCAAGCATAATCCCTTCAAGTGCATTGCTTGTGGCGCGTGCGTGAAAACCTGCCCAGCAGAAGCCCTGGAAATAACAGAGGCATAAGGAGAAGACATGAATCGCAGAGTATTAGCTGAATACAGTTACACATTGAAACCCATCGATAAAGGATACAATCGCCGTACGCTTTATGTAAACGTAGGCACCGGAGAGATCAAAGAAAAACCTGTTTCAGACATGATGATAGATAAGTTCGTGGGAGGCAAGGGTTTTGACCTTTATCTGATGTGGCATGGCGTGAAAGACACCACCAAATGGGATGATCCCGAAAACGAAGTTTGCATCGCTTTTGGCCCCTTGTGTGGCAATACCTCGTATCCCGGCAGCGGAAAGTCCATTGTTACCACTATCTCACCATTAACGGGTATTCCCGTGGATTGCAATGTGGGTGGACACTTTGGCCCCTATTGTAAGTTTGCCGGCTTCGATGCCCTGGAACTTCAAGGCATTGCCGATGAAGAAGTTATTGTATTTATTGATGGCGACAAAGGCGTCGTGAAGATCTTGACCGCTCCCGACGAAGAGATCAACAGCCACTTGCTAGCGGAATCTCTGCATAAGGAATTTGCCGATGGCGAAGACAGGTTGCAGACTATATCCGTGGTATCTTCCGGACGTGCAGCGGACAATGTACTCATAACCTGTTTGAACTTCTCGTTCTGGGACAAGCGCCGCAAAGTTGCCCGTCTCAAACAAGCCGGACGTGGTGGCACAGGAACTGCTTTCAGACACAAAAAGATCAAGGCTTTGGTGGTGAAGTATTCCGGACTAAAAGTAGATACCAACAATCCGGCTGACCTACCCACTCTACGCAAGACAGGTCTGAAGCTGCACAAAGAGATTGAAGCCGGAGACGCTACCCAGTGCCGCATGCATCAGGTTGGTACCGCTCACCTGATGGAAATCATGAACGATTATGACCTTTTGCCCATCAAGAACTTCAAGTATGGCCAAATGCCTGAAGCCGAGGGTCTTCATTCTCGAGAGTTTACCAAGCTCTTTACCCAAGGTATGGCAGACGGCTGTTGGTATGGTTGCTCACTATCCTGCTGCAAAGCCGTAGACAATTTTAAACCCCGCACTGGTCCTTACAAGGGACAGTCGGTTACGGTTGATGGCCCGGAATACGAAACTGCCGGCGGTTGCGGCTCAAACATCTGTGTGTGGGATCCTAAAGATGTGGTGGAAATCAATTTCTATTGCGATACTTACGGTGTGGATACCATTTCTTTTGGCACCAGTGTGGCATTTGCAATGGAATGCTACGAAAACGGCATCTTGAACAAAGAACGCACCGGGGGCTTGGATCTCTCTTGGGGAAATGCCGACGATGCATTGGAGCTCTTGCATCAGATGGCTCGGGGTGAAGGTTTTGGTATGATCGTGGGTCAGGGTGTACGCAGGATGAAGAAGATCTTTGCCGAAAAGTATGGCGCCGATCCCAAATTCTTGCAAGACATCGGTATGGAAGCCAAGGGACTGGAATATTCTCAATACATGAGTAAAGAATCTTTGGCGCAGCAAGGCGGATATACCTTGGCTCTGAAAGGCCCGCAACACGATGAAGCCTGGCTGATCTTCATGGATATGGTGAATAACCATATTCCCACTTTCAAAGATAAAGCCGAAGCCCTGCACTATTTCCCCATGTTCCGTACCTGGTTTGGCTTGCAGGGATTGTGCAAGCTTCCCTGGAACGACATCGAACCTGCTGATAACGCTCAAACCGACGAACCGGCAAAGGTACCTGAACACGTTCAAAACTATGTGGATATCTACAAAGCAATCACGGGAAAACCGATGGATAAACACGAGCTGATACGTCAAAGCGAACGGGTTTACAACTTCCAGAAAGTCTTTTGCATGAGGATGGGCGGAGGTCGCCGCCAGGATGATATTCCCCCCTATCGCGCCGTAGGCCCAGTTACCGAGGAAGAATACCTTTCCCGCATTGAACGCTACGACAACTTGCTGAAAAACAAGATTGGCGTGGATCCCACAGGCAAATCTACTGCTGAGAAGATGGAAATCACCCGCCAATATCGCGAAGATCAATATCAACAACTCGTAGATGCTGTGTATGAACGTAAAGGCTGGACCAAGGAAGGTGTGCCCACTTTGGAACATCTGAAAAACATCGGCATGGATCTGCCTGAAGTAGTGGAAGTTGTAAAGCGCTTCCTGTAAGACAAAATTTACTCTTCTCCAAGCCTGTCCGCATAATTGGGCAGGCTTTTTTTTGGGTTTAGAAGCTTCATCTTGAAGCTTTTCTGAGTAACAAGCAGCTAAAAGCAGCTTTCACTATAGGAGCGAAAGAGTCTGGGTTGCTCGACAAAAAAATGACATAGAATGGAAACGGAAATAAAAGCCGCCTATTGCATGGATGTTGAATGCATTGCCGAGGGAGGCAATATCCCCCAGAAGTGGACTTCTTTACGTGGATGATGTCCTCGTAAGCAAAGTCCTTCTTCTGGTTATTCTTCACCTGGATATAGTTAGGGCGAAAGAAGCCAAACTCGTCATAGTTCTCTACGATCTGCACTTCACTGGGCAGCATGCGTTCCAGCCCCATCTACTGACCTTGAGCGTTCCGAATCTTGATCAGAAAGCCATTACCGCACGCCAGATAGAACTTCATCAGCTCCGCCAGGATAGTCGTCTGGTCTTCACAGGCAGGAAACTCCACAGCTTCCATCCAGGACTTAACCTAGCTGTTCTTGCAGTCGAACTCCATCACGGTTGCCATTGACAGGGCATCCACACAACCCGAGTGATACTCATCGGTATCCAGGAGATTGAGCAGATTGCTCATGGAGTAGGCTGGGACACTACTTTCTTAGTCTCGGCAGCTTTACTTACAAGTTGCTCAGGCATGAGCTTATCATAGTAGTTCATTAGAATATGAATCTCCGGACTTTCACTCTGTTCCTACCGACATCATATTCGGAGAAGTGTTCCAGGCATCCTGCAAGAGCATCATAGGCATCGATATAGCCATCAGGATAGGTGAGGAACTTGGATATCAGGGTTGGAGTATCCTGTCCCTCCGGGAAGAGCACCTTGGCCATCTCGACGATGGACATAAAGCATAGTTTAGACGGAAACGTCAACAATATGGACTCGGATCAGGATTTGGATGAACATCATATCAAGAATATGTCACTTCAGCTGCGCCAATTTAAACTCGACTGATGTCGGCCAACCCTTCGGATGTCCAAGTCCAGTCTAAAATCGGCCTAAATTTGAAGATACAGTGATAAAAAGACGTCCAAATACGTCTAAAACAGGCTATGCCCAAGTCCAAACGTAGTCTAATCTATCTCCAAACCAGATAAACAATTATCCACATTTGTCCAAGTGAGTGCGATTTGAAGTTTGGGGTGAGGGCTTAAAGCAGTTTTCACTGCTTCCTGATACCTCAATATCCTGACAAATAAGGGAGATAATCAAGACATGCAGGAATTTCGTCGCTTTGGCCTTGACAAAAATTAGCACTCCAAAAAAGTGTTTGCTAAGAACAAGAAACTGACTATCATAATTCTTAGGAATCATACGTAAAACTATGGAGGTTATTATGAAACTGAGACCTATCGAAGACCATGTGGTGGTGAAAACAGCCACCTCTGAAGAGAAGAAGATCGGCGGGATCATCATACCGGATACTGCCAAAGAGAAACCGCAGATAGCAGAGATTATTGCCGTGGGTACAGACGAAGACCTGCAAAAGATAGTAAAAGTAGGTGAAAAGGTGCTATATGGCAAGTATGCCGGCACCGAGATCGAGCTTGACGGCGAGAAGTATCTCATTTTATCCAAGAGCGACATTTTGGCTGTAGTCGAGTAGTTTATTATGGCAATAGTAGAAGTAAAGACTGATACCTTTGAGGCCGAAGTCTTAAAGTCCGAGATCCCGGTATTAGTAGATTTTTGGGCTCCCTGGTGCGGTCCCTGTAAAGCCTTATTGCCAATCATTCAGAAGCTTGCCGACGAAGTGGACGGCAAAGTGAAGATCTGCAAAGTAAACATCGATGAAAGCCCGGAAATTGCCGGGAAGTATTCCATCATGTCCATCCCGACCTTACTGATTTTTAAAGCAGGCACAGTAAATGACCAGCTGGTAGGATTGGTACAGAAGGGAAAGATAATGGATAAACTAAATGCGCTTTTGTAAGAGAGCATGATATCACGTACGGGCGGAAGTTCATGCTTTCGCCCGTGTCTATTTGCGAAAACACTTGACTGATTAGCTGTAGAGAAAAATCTGGTTTCTACTGAAAGAGTATCAGATGAAATCCAAAGGAGACCACATAAATGAAAAGGACTTATCAGCCATCAAACAGATCCCGCAAAAATACTCACGGCTTTCGTAGTCGCATGGCTACCAAAAACGGCCGCAAAGTATTAGCTCGTCGCAGAGCCAAAGGAAGAAAGTCGCTCTGCGTATAAGTAATGATCCGTTGGGTCAAAGCTCATCAGGAGTATATGGAATTTACTCGCGCGGAAAAAGCGATTCGATCCCGATATTTTCTCGTGCCCGTATTGCCGGACCCAGATGGACCGGCATTGGGCATCACGATCAGCAAAAAAGTGTCGAATGCGGCCTCCCGGAACAGGCTCAAACGCCGTATGAGAGCATGGTTTCGGGAACACCAGCATTCTCTGCCCGCATCCTGCAAGATGAACTTCATTGCCAGACGTGGAGCAGCGGATCTTTCTTGGCAGGAACTCTGTGAGCATCTCGGAGATACGATAAAATGCATATAAACCCAGAAGCAATTTTGAATCTGCCCTCCCGAGTTATGATTCTCTTTATTCGCTTTTATCAGATTGCCATATCTCCCTATTTACCAAAATCCTGCCGCTATAGTCCCAGTTGTTCCACTTATGCCCTACAGGCATTTCAACGTTTCAATCCTACCAAAGCTCTCTATCTGAGTGTATGGCGGATTCTGCGTTGCAACCCATTTTGCAAGGGTGGATACGACCCATTGCCATAAGGAGTCAAATTGGATAAACGAACTATTACTGCTCTTCTGATGATGTTGGTTCTATACTTGGTTTTTGATCATTTTGTGTGGAAACCGCAACGCGACAACGCCAAGTTAGCTGTCCAAAACGAGGAAGTGGTTCCGGAAAGTCCAGTAAACGCCAGTCCTGACAGCCTGTCGGATACCGTTTTACCAGCTGTGAATGCGGACAGTTTGTTCGCCCAGAACACTGAAAACCAGATCATCACCTTGGAAAACGAGAATTTCATTGTGAAGTTCAGTAATCGCGGTGCAGTAATTAGTTCCATAGAACTCAAGCACTTTGAGTTTGGCTCCGATAAATTGGTGAATTTAATTCCCGAAGACACTCAGATTTTGAACGGCATTTTGTACAGCAGTGGAGAGAACATTGATCTTAGCAAGTATAGCTTTAGCTATGCTGTGGATCCCTCTGAAAAGGCCGTCACCTTCACTCTGAATAGTCAGAATGGAGCTACAATTCGCAGAACCTATCGGTTGGACGATCAATACGGCATAAAAACAGACTTTAGTATCGACGGATTCGGCAGTGTGAACGGTATCAGGCTGGATATGTCTGCCGGCATCGCGGATAGTGAGAACAACACAAAAACAAAGGCTCAGGATTACCGCTTCTATCTGTATGCTGACAACGAAATCCTAAAAGTACCGCTCTCCAAATTACGCAAAAATCCGCCGCAGGGCAGTTACAGCAGTTTTGCCTGGGCAGCAGTTCGCAGCAAGTATTTCACTCTCGCTATCAAAGAGAATGAACCTCCGCTATGCAAAAGCTTTTCCACTAGCCTAAACGAAGATACCGGGAATCCGGGTTTTGCCATCGATAGCTTCAGCAAAGATGCCAAGGCAAACTGGCAACAGAGCTTTGTACTCTATGCCGGTCCTGCAGATGCCAATATCCTGAAAACATACGGCAGACAGATGGAAAACATTGCGGAACGCGGAGCCAATTGGCTGCGCTGGTTGGCAAACATCTTTGCTTGGTTCCTGAGTTGGCTTCATACCTACATCAAGAATTATGGTGTGGTGATCATTATCTTTGCCCTGATCATTAAGGTGCTTTTACACCCTCTTACCCACAAGAGTATGCAGGCTTCTCTGAAGATGCAGAAGATTCAGCCACAGATGCAGTATCTGCAAAAGAAATACAAGGATGACCCAAAAACTTTACAATTGGAGATAAGCAAGTTGTACAAAGAAGCAGGAGCAAATCCCCTGTCCGGATGTCTGCCACTACTTCTGCAAATGCCTATCTTTATATCGCTTTACAACGTATTGCGCTATTCAATCGATATGCGTAATGCAGGTTTTGTCCTATGGTTAAAGGATCTCTCCGAGCCGGATCCTTATCTGATACTTCCCATCATCATGGGTGTCTTTATGGTAATCCAATCCTTGATGATGAAACCCCCCAAGGGGAACCCTGAAGAAATGGACGACAAGCAAAAGGCAGCGCAATCATCACAAAAAATGATGACGTGGATTATGCCGATCATGATGTTCTTCATCTTCCGTAGTATGCCTGCCGGATTGGTGCTGTACTGGACAGTGTTCAATATCTTCTCGGTTATTCAGCAGTATTATCTGCTAAAACTCAACAAAAATAAGGAATAGTTTAATGACCACAATCGATAAAAGCGGTGTCTCCGTTGAAGAGATCATCCGCACTTTTCGCCGTGAGCACAATATAAAAGATCACGAGCTAAAATACGAAATTCTAAAAAAACCAAGCAAGGGATTCTTTGGCCTGTTTGCAAACAAATCAGCGTTGGTTCGCTTTCAACTACCCGAGAATGAGGATAGAATACGACTCTTTACTGAATCTTTACTATGCAAAATGGGAATTAGCTTCTCAGACATCACATCCAAAAAGGAAGGGAAAACCCTCTTTCTGACCGTAAATGGCATCGTGGAGACCGGATTCATTATCGGGAAAAACGGAACTATGCTGGAGACTATTCAATACCTGATCAATAGAGTTTTTGAGGGAGATCGTACGATTGATCGCATCTATCTGGATGCCGATGGTTATCGCCAGCGCCGCGAATCCCAGTTCCTCAGCAAGTTTCTGCCTCGCATCAATCAGATCAAGACCAGTGGCAATTCACTAACCCTGGAGCCCATGAGCCCCGGAGAACGCCGTATAATCCATCGCCATATCGAAAAAGACAAAGGCCTGAAAACCCTTACCATTGGTGAGGGCGAAAACAAACGCATAGTGGTCTTCTCTGCCAAAATGAAAGAAAGTGAAGTTCTGCAGCAAAACGGTAAAGCTAAAAACGAATCAGGCGAAGCAAAGCCAGATGAGAACAAAGCAAAACCCAGTCCTAGACACCACAGAGCTCCACAGAAGAAGCGTGATACCGATCAGAACTCTCCCGATAAAAGCACTAGCGCTGAGACAGATCCCATTCCTTCTGTACCGAAGAAGCGCAGTCCTCGAAAGCCAGATTACCGCAATCGCAAACCTCGTCCCAAAACCGAAAACGGCGATAAGTAGTGAATAAAGTCTTCAAGGTTTACGCCGGAAACTATTGGTCTGATGGTGGTGCACTGATGGGTGTACTACCCTATGCCATATGGAAAGATAAAATAAAATCCGACGATAGACGACGCCAAAAGATGGACTTGAATCTGCTGCTGATAGTTAAAGGTCAAAAGCGAATCCTGATAGATACCGGATTGGGTAACAGGTTGAATCACAAACAACGTGAGATTTATCAGCCCAGCGAATTTGCCCTGCTGGCATCGCTAGCTGAATTGGGCTATACAGACAAGGATATCACAGACGTGATAATGACACATCTTCATTTCGACCATGCCGGCGGAATTGTAACTGGATTTGGAAATCATGACGCACTTACCTTCCCCAAAGCCAAATACTGGATCCAGAAGGATGAATGGAACATTGCCAGGACCCCCGACGGATTGAATAAGGCTGCATATCAGTTTGAACATCAGATGAAGCTTCTGGAAGATCACGGCAACATCGAATTGATCGATAGTGAAGTGGAGATATATCCGGGAATCAGCTGTGTGAAATGCGGTGGTCATACAGTTGGAAGTCAATACATACAGATCGACAGTCCGGATGCTTTCTACATCTATGCCGGTGACATTATTGCCACTCAGTTTCACACTTCATTAGCAATAACCTCAGCCTATGATGTGTGTCGTCAGGATACTTTCAAGGCCAAGCAAGATATTTATGAACGCTTGAAAGCTAGAAACGGCATCCTCTTGCTGGATCACGATACCCGGGAATGGGAAGTTCCCATCAGTTCATTGAGAGTCTGATTTCCCCAACAAAACTAACCATCCATTTTAAACATAGAACCCCGGCTTCATAACTGGGGTTCTATGTATAGCTCTCAAGGACTCTTATCTATCGTAGATAAATGCGGGATTTATGTCTCCGTTTTCGAGATCATACCAATCCTGATAGGTGCTGCCGCCGCTTTTGGCCCAAGGTGCAAATCTGTAATAGGATTGACTGATCTCTTTGTGTTCTATGGGATAATTCCATCGTATGGGCAAATCCAGTGCCCAGGGTAAGTTTGTCGCAGACTTGTAATATCTGTTTTCCGAGAGGTTGGTGGTATCATCATCCATTCCAAACAGTGCCGCATCTGCATGTATTGTGGGAGGATAACCTCTCGTGCCCTAATACCCGGTTCACCATCAGATAGGGATTCCAAAATCCCCAGATAGGCAAGGTACTCTGATCGATTGACTCTATCAATGTTAGCTCAAAACTGATCGGGACAGGTTCACCATGGATTTGTTCCGGTTGAGTGTTCCAGAATACACCGCTTCCAAGCACTGTCACAAAGTCGTTTGTAGAGGACATCACTTCAACGCTACCGGTCATTTCGTAGTTAAAGTCATGCGGAACTTTCAGGTCTTTCATGTCCACTTCCTGGATGCATTTTGTTGATTCTTCGAGACACTCTGCTTTCAAATCCTCACTTCCGTTTTCAATAATAGTCTTGATCCCCATCAGGATTCAATGGATCAGCTTTACGGGTACGTTCAGAAGACCATTTACCGGACATCATGTAAATTTAGTCAAAAAGTTCTTGACAACTTCAGCATAGTTCGTAATCTCGGATATGCATGCTTAAAAGCATCATATACAGTATAGTTACAGTACCATGAACAGCGTATTTATTGAATTACGCATATAGGAGTTTTCAGTGACTTTAATCAAAAACATTCAAATTGTTTCTCGACACTCACAGGTGATGGAGTTGGCCAATGACCTCAAATTCAGTATGATCCGCGCTCTCATTGCTTCTGCTGCCACCTGTCAGCAATTGGCCACAGCATTCGGGGTCAGTAAACAGAAAGTTCATTACAATCTCACCAAGCTATTGGATGAGGGATTTATCCAGATTGTTGATGATATGGTAGATAACGGAAAAGAGGTATATTACAGGGCTACGGCAAAGAACTATATATTGGACTTTGCTTTGGGCGAGCATTTGAGTGACGGCACCATCAACGGCCGCAGTGTAATTCAAAGCATCCTGGAGAGTGAATACAAGCTCCCCCTTTCACTGATCGCATCCCGCATATTACAGGAATCCCTGAAGCTCAAACCGCGCCAAAAGCTACTAATCGTTACGGGAAAGTTCAACTTCCCATTAGTTGAGAAGATACTGGCAGAAGCCGGTAGATTGAGCATCCGCTGTTCCCTGCTATATCAGGATGAAGAGATGATTCGCAATAAATACGAAAACTACAGTTTACCTGCCTTCAATGCGGATTACGATAATTTCAACCGCTTACTTCGCAGCAGCGACGCCTATCTGAATCTAAACGGCGAAACCAGATACATCCCCCTGTCGAACCCAGAAAAGCAAAAACTACGGCAATCTCACTTCAGCAAAAGCACTCAGATAATCCAACAGAAGAAGATCAGAGTAGCGATGATGCCGGGCTTATTGAACGACACTCTATCGGATAAAGCGATCGAAAGCGAACTGCAGTTTTGGAAAGCGCTCGACATAGATTACGAGAGCTTGAGCAGGAACACCATCCAGATGTGTGAAAAGCTTTCTGGATGCCAATATCTGGATGTGAAGGGCAACGATTCTTCACTGCGATTCTTGTTGAAAGGAGTATATGCGGAAACCGGTTCTTTCACAAACAGTAAGTATCAATGTCCAGTAATCAATTATCCCGGAGGAGAGGTGTTGATGGTACCTCAACCCATGTCCATGAACGGCGAGATCCGTGGTGATGTAGCCTATGCCTTCGGTGAGAAGATCGATAAACCCCTGCTTCAGATCAAGAACAACGAGATCAAGACCTATTCTGCTGCAAGTAATGAAGAGCTGCTGGGTAAAGCGATTATCAGCGGAGGAATTGACGGCAGGAAAGTAGCGCTGATCTGCCTTGGCACCAATCCCAACATATCTTTGGCCAATATCGACAACTCCTACAAACAGAAATCCCGTGGGCTTCTCTCCTTTTATTGGGGTGACAATCGTCCCCTTGGAGGAGATGTGGCCGGCATAAATGAATGGTTCGTTCAAATTGAACAACCCCAACTGAGTTTCAACTAACGAGAGGTATAAAGATGAAAGCTATTATAGGAACTATCCTGATTCTAATGTGTTCCACCATCCTGATGGCGCAATGGCACATAGATGAAGGCTTCGAAGGGATTACTACTCTTCCTCAAGGCTGGAGCGTGTTTGACGACGGCGACGGTTTGACATGGAGAAATTTTGAACACGCCAACGCACACACAGGCAGCCGCGCTGCTTTTGTGGACAACTATCTGCCCAACCAGAACGCTGACTGGCTGATTACTCCCCAGATTAGCGTTAATGCGGGCGACAATCTCGAGTTTTACACACGCGCCTGGTATGGAACAGAGGACCTGAAGGTATATGTATCCACCACTCTGGCCCAGCCTGGTGCCATGAGCACACTGCTCCTGAATTTGAATGATCTGGGCAATTCCTATGAATACGCAGAAGTATCCTTGAGTAGCTATATTGGAATGAATATCTACATTGGTTTCTTCTGGGAATGCAGCACCTATGGTATCCTCTTGGACGATGTAAGGATAGGTCAGGAAATCGCCATAGATCCGGAGTTGAATCTTCCGGAATCCGTATCGATGTTTCTCAGTGACTCCCTCACAATGGATTTCAGTGATTACATAACATGCTCAGACATCAGCATGGTAAGCTTGAGTTCTGAACCCAGCGACAATATAGACGTAACAATCTCCGGTTTGAACGTACACTTAAGTTCAAACGATTTTGTGGGCAACGAAGCGTTGGTATTCACTCTGAACGACGGTTATACCGGTTTGATCGCCATAGATACACTCGAGGTGATAGTATTGGAAGATCCAGCGGTTGATCTTTACTTCTCTGAGGTTATTTCCCCTCGTGTCATAGAATACCAGAACCTCCCCATGATCCCGGTAATAGAAGTAAGCAATGGCGGATGGACAGCCTTCAACGACTATATTGATGTAGATTTGGAGGTCTATTCCTCCGCCAATGAATTGCTGCACAGCGATGCTCTAAGCCATATGATGGAGCTCAGTCCCGGCGGTAGCGCCATCCTAAGCATGTCAAACAGCTTTATCCCTGCCGATGAAGAAGAATTGCGCTTTGAGTTTACTATCGGTACTGAAGACTCGAACCCAGATAACAACGTCTTTGTAGCTTATACTACGATTGTTTACCGCTTCACCAGTGGAGGTCCGGACACCTTTGGTTACCGTTATCTGGACAGCAATGATCCCTTGGGACCAGACTACGACTGGATTGAGATTAGCGAAACCGGAGCTTCATCCATTATGTTCGGTGTAAACTCTTTTTCCGGAGATGATAACTTCAGTGAAGCTGTACCCCTGGGCTTCAGCTTCCCATTTTATGGTGAGAACTTCACAACCGCTTACATCGATATCAATGGTGAGATCCTTTTAGCACCCAACAACTGGCAAACTGAATACCCAGATGACGGATGGGACAGTGACGGCAACATGTTCAACTATATGTATCCCATTCCAGGTTACGTTCAGATGCCGGCGTTGATTGCCGTATATTGGGATGATCTGGAAGCCGATGAAGGTGTGGGCAACGTCTTTTTTGAAACTTTTGGTACTGCGCCCAACCGCTATACCGTGGTGCAATGGAACAACCTTAGATTCCGCGCTGGTAGCGGAGCTGAAGAACTCTTGAAATTCCAGGTAATCTTGCACGAGAACGGTGAAATCAAGATGCAGTATCACACTGTTGCCACTGGACAGACAGGTGCCAGCATTCCGCATGACTTTGGAGCCAGTTCCACCGTTGCCATCCAAAATCGAGCTGCCAACAGCGGTCTTCCATACCTCCGAGAGATCGTGCAAGACAACACCTATATGGGTGTGGAACCTGCTGGTAACTTGCTTCACGACGGCTTGGCCATCGTCTTTTACTCCGGTGAGGATGATCAAGACCCCATCATAACTCACAAAGCCAAAGGCAATACCTTCATGCAACATCAGGAACTGATTGCCACCATCATAGATATGACTGCTCCTATCAATGCCGAAATGCACTACAATACCGGCGAAGGCTGGACAAGTGTAGAAGCAGACACTGTGATTGGCAGTGAATACTATTTCAACATCATGAATATCCCCCTGGGCAGCACAGTATCCTATTACTTTGAAGCTACGGATGGCGTGGGAAATACTTCCACCCTGCCTGTAGAAGCCCCCGGCCAATGCTACAGCTTTAAAGTCCTGCCTACGGCTGATTCAAAGGTGCTGATAGCCTACAGCGGCACACAGGATTATAACCGCATCGAGCTGCCGATATATGAAAACCTGCTTACAGAATTGAACATCGATTACGATATCTACAATTGGGAAGAATATTCAAACTACGAGATACCGGATTCATACCAGGGAATTATAGCTTATGCCAACACAGGGTCAGCAAATGAGAAAATGCACTACTTCGCCACTCAGCTCAGCAGCTATCTGGATAGCGGCACAGATCAGGATCCCCGCAATCTCTGGTTTGCTTCAGACGGCTTAGCTTCTTCCCAACATGCCCACCCGAATTCCAGCAGCATCAGGCGTTTGATGAGTGGATATTTCCGCACATCCTATGTGGCTTCTGGTTTTGGAGGAGGCACAAATGGCCTGGGCGGTCCAGACAGTTATACCTATGTGAGCGGAACCATTCTGGCTTTGCCTGGTACTCCTGTGGGAACCGTGGACATGGAATACCCGGTTTATGCGAATTCTCCAGATTGCATCTTCCCCAATGATGCAGCCGGTGATCCCTATTATAACTCAGTTCCTTATCCCGAAATCGGCGCAGAATACATTTATGCTTTTGAAGACGGACCTATCGGCGGCCAAGCCTATCTTTATCACGGAATAGCCGCAACTGCCGTAGAAACTCCCTCTTTTAGAACCCTGTATTTTAGCTTCGACTTCTCCCAGCTCAGCAATCCCAATCACCGCATGGAATGGATTCAAGACCTGATGAACTGGTGGGATATCAGCACTTCGGCTATTGGCGATGCCAACAGTCCGGTGATATCCGCCGGTATCACCAATGTGTATCCAAATCCTTTTAATCCTACTACAAATATTGCATTCACTCTTTCTGATCCCGGAGATGTACGCGTAGAAATATATAACATCAAGGGGCAGAAAGTAAAAGTACTGATGAACGAGAATAAGAACGCAGGCATGCACACCGTGGTTTGGGATGGCACAGATGACAATAAAAAGGGTGTAGCAAGTGGAGTGTACTACGTCCGTTTCAGCAGTCATCAAACTACTCAGATCCGAAAACTAACTATGATCAAATAAGGGGACAACATGCAAAAGACAATTATACTGATCCTGGGCTTTGCCTTAAGCCTGTCCTTCCTCTGTGCCGGAGATTATATAATCGGCACTGATGACGACACTCAAAACAAAGTGCCGTTATATGGTTATGCGAATTACGGTTGGAGCAAATTCTTCTACAAAGCAGATGAATTGCAAGCTGCCGGATTCACCACACAACAGACTATCGAAAGAATCGCCTTCTACGTGGATAATGAGAAGACAAACTACATAACCGACAGCCAGAAGGTTTACATGGGCGTTTACTACGATGACCAATATTCAAATGGTAATTACCAAAACCCCGCATACCATACTCTGGTATATGACGGGACAGTATCCTGGAACGGCCCCGGCTGGCAGGAAATTACTCTTCAAACACCCTATACCTTTAATCCCGCAAATGGTTGGCATCTGGAAATCCTGTGGGAAGATCGTGATGGAGTAAAAGTATCCGGCCCACCAAGTTTCCGCACTACCGAAACTTCATTCTATAGTGCTGTGTACAAGAACGGTACTTCTTTCTCTACCAGCAGCGGAACCCGCAAGCGGGATTATCGCCCTAATATCTGGCTAATGAGCACTCCCGATGCCCCGCCACCTCCTGCCACAGCAATTATACCCGCAGACGCGGCCATAGACGTCCCCATCGATACCATGCTGAAATGGGAACACAATGGCGGAATGCCCACTGGATATATGCTCTGGTTTGGCACAGACAATCCTCCCTCAAACATCATCAACGCCCAGAGTGTGAGCGAAACCAGATACACACTGCCTGATAGACTGAACTATGATACTCAGTACTACTGGAGAGTGATACCGCAAAACGATATTGCTCCGGCTATCAACTGCCCGGTATGGTCGTTCACCACAGAAGCTGATCCGGCAATAGTGCTATACCCTCACTTGGAAACATTCGACGGGGATTTTCCACCTGTGGGTTGGACTCACTACGCTGGTACATTGAGCGATCCCATCACGTTTGGAACTCTGAACGGCAGCCAATGGGATAGCGATGACTGGCTAAACTATTCCGGAACCGATAAAGCCGCCAGGATAAACATCTGGGGGTCTGTCAGCGGATATTTGGTATCACCGATGTTCAACATCCCCTCAGAAAACTATGTGATGAAGATAGACGCTGCGATACTAAGATATGGTCAGACTCCCGAAGGAACTCCCCCAAATTACAGCGCTACAGACGATCAGTTTGCTATCTTGATCGGAGATGGATTCACCTGGGAAATGGCAGATATTGTAAGGGAGTACAATAACACTGGTTCAGAATATGTGCTGAACAATATCCCAATGGCCGGCGAGACCATCTCTATTTCTCTGGCAGAACATACTGGTCATATTCGCATCGCCTTTTTTGCCGGTTCACAGATAAACAACGACGATAACGATTATATGCTGAACAATTTCTGGATCGGTGACGCAGATTATAGCTATCCAACCCCCGAAGTTCAGATCGTGAAAGACGCAATTACCGGCGCTCCGCATCTGAGCTGGAATCCCATCCCTTATGCACGCAAATATAACATATACAAAACTAACGATCCAAGTATGGATTACACTCATTTCAAAAGTATCAGCGGAACGTCTTATGTGGCGGATCCGGCGGAAAGCAAAGCATTTTTCAAAATCACGGCAGAGTAGGATTTTCACTCTGATGCTTCTCTAATATTCGAAATTCTGTTATCGCACATTACGAGGCGCTCGCACAGCGCCTCGTTCTTCTAGTCATATAGCCCAAGCCCTTTTCAACCCGTTTTTCCCCTTGACCTAAAAGGGACACATGCAAAAGCTGGATTTATAAGAATGAATACTAGGAGTAAGAAATGTTGAAGACGAATGAGTATTTCGAAGGAAAGGTAAAGTCAATTGCTTTAAACAACAGTCTGGGCAATTCCACCATCGGCGTGATGGACATCGGAGAGTATGAATTCGGAACCTCCACCATCGAATACATGACGGTTATCAGCGGTACCTTGATTGTGAAACTTCCGGGTGCCAGCAATTGGAAAGAATACACTCCAAACGAGACCTTTATCGTGGCAGCCAATCAAAAATTCCAACTGAAAGTAAAAGATCAAACTGCATATCTCTGCCGCTACGAATAAAGCATTATTCACAGATACTGTAACCTGGGGCCAAAGTCTCGGGTTTTTTATATTCAGAAAGGCAAATGCTACAAAGCCTCAGACATCTCCCCTTGTAGATGAACTCGTACCGATCGGGATATAAAGCTGTTATTATCGAGTGAGCACCCGATGATAACTGGATAATATCAGCTTTATCTCTCCTTAAGCTACAGGGAATGCCCGGAGAAAGCGCCAGGATTCATCTACAGAGTACTTGGAACTATATACTACTTAGCGCGAAGGGCATCCAGCAATTTAGTAAGGGTCGCATCCGGATTTTCCACACTTAGAACGCGTTTATCCCCGTTGTCGAAGGTGATCACAATCTCTCCCAGAGCCTTGGTGACTTCCCTTATTTTGCTGATCACGATGTAGTTTCTGCCCAAATGTTCGTCTTTGTATTCAAATATCATCAGTTGATCCAATCTACTCAGTAGCGCTTTAGAGTGCAGCTTTGACAGTAAGTTTCTCCGGGACGGAGGTATTCTGCATAATCCGGATCGAACTCGATGAGGGTGAAATCCGGATCATCATAGCCATTGAAGTATTCGTCAAAGAAATAGCAGCGCTCTGAAGCTTCTGCCTTGAGCGCTGCATTATTTACAATCGAAGCGCGTCCCTTCAGACGAATATAGCCGGTATGGCCATCTTCACTCAAAGGTACGCATACTTCCACCAGTTTGTTGCTTTGGATCTGAGCGACCTTGGAATCTCCTGTGAAAGTAGCTAAGAAATAGCGGTCTTCCATGGTGAATAGAACCACAGGGCGTACTCTGGGCTGTTGTTTATCGCAGGTTGCCAGGTACACATATTGGTTTTGCCGGATCCATGCCATTATTTCTTGTTGCAGGGCAGATTCGTTGGTTCGAGCCATAATGTTTTCCTTTATTTGGGGAATACTACTCCGTTGATAAAGGCCTGGTTTTCTTCCAGAGGATTGTCTCGGCTGTCTCTCTTCAAGTTTTCGATGGTATGCACGATGTTCATGCCTCCGATAACCTTGCCAAATACAGTGTGTTTACCGTTCAACCGGGGAGTGCCGTCCTTTTTGGTTACGATAAAGAACTGGCTTCCATTGGTATTGGGACCGCTGTTTGCCATGGCGATGGTGCCGTAGTCCGCTGATGCTTTCAATACTTTGGAATAGATCTTTTCTTCCACTCTGCCCAGTTCTTTGTAGTACTCAACCGGATGAGCCATGATGGGATCCAATGCTTGAGCTTTCTGACATGCTTTTACGATCTCTGCCAATTCGGGATTGGGGGTGCGGTTCTTTTGCATGTGAGGCACGATAATCTGAGTCCAGATCGTTTCGGCTTGATCTGTAGTGGTGATGGCGCCGGTAAGTTCCACGCCTTCGCCATAACATTCGTCTTCAAACATGTATCCGGGACCGCCCTGACCATCGTTCATCCGGTTATCGTCCTTGGTATTGGGATCTCCGCCTTGAATCATGAAATCCGGAATCACGCGGTGGAAGTATGTGCCGGTATAGAATCCTTCCCGTCCCAGCTTCACGAAGTTTTCAACCGTTTTGGGAGCTATATCCGGCCACAGTTCAAGTTCGATCATTCCATAAGATGTTTGCAGGTTTACTTTTAGAGTGTTTTTCGGGGTTTCAATCACAGGTGTCTCCTTTGTGGTATCATTTGCTTGATCTCTGTTTTGAGTATAAAGCATAGTGAGTCCCAACACCAGAATCACAGGAATCAGGATCAGCGCGAGGTAGTTTCGCTTAAATGTCATGCTTAGTCTCCTTTTATCATATTAAACTGCTTTAGTTCTATCTTGCCGGAGATGATCTCCACAAAACTGTGGTGTTTGATCCAGTCTCCGCTGTTTACGTAGTATCCGCCATCGATCTCCTTAAAGAGAGGGTCGTGGCTGTGCCCCATCACCACATAGTCCGCCTTTTTAAGCAGGATCAGCTCTTTTGCGTAGCTTTCCAAACCGAAGTTTTTCAGTTTCCGCAAGGAGACGGGATCCTTGCGCGCTCTGCTGCTGCGGGACAATCTACTGCCCAATCCCAAGGCAAGATCAGGGTGCAGCCAGCCAAACATCCGCTTCATCAAAGGTAATCTGATCACGCGGCGGAAGAGCTTGTAACGCATATCATTCACAGTATGAGTATCACCATGACAGATGTGGATCTTTTTACCGTCACTTTCCAAAGAAAATGATTCATCCACCAATTCCACATTCAGATACTCAGGCAGAAAATCGGCAAACCAAAAATCGTGATTTCCGCTAATCTGAACTATGCGGCAACCGGAGCAGGAGAGTTCGTAAAGCTTTACCAATATCGGAAAATACTGTTTGATGATGCAGTACTTCCAATCGTACCAAAGGTCAAAGACATCTCCGTTTAATACCAATAAATCGTATTTACCCTGGGCTTGATCCAGAAAATCCAGCACTATACGGCTGTTTTCCACATCATCAACAGTGGGAGGTGTGAATTTGAAATGGAGATCTGAGATCACGCAGATATTCATGTCACTTTACCATGATGTAGTGGATTATGTTCAAGCCAAAGCTGAGTGCTATTTCCCGTAAATCATCGGGATCGCCATGAGTATCGGGATCCGCCCAGCCATCGCTGATATTGGTTTCATAAGTGTAAAGCATCATCATGCGTCCGTAATCGTCGAACATGGCAAAAGCTTGCGGTGGATTATCATCGTGTTCGTGAATCTTCGGTAATCCACCAGAAAAATCGAAATAGGAATTGAAAAGGGGATGGCTCGCATCCAGTTCAATAAGCTCACGTTCGGGAAAGACGCGTTTAATCTCCCGGCGGAATGCGCTGTCCATACCATAATCATCATCAGCATATAGAAAACCTCCGCGCAGCATCCAGCTTCTCAGGTTTGCTATCTCTATATCGCTGAAACGGATGTTTCCGTGACCGGTGAGGTACACAAAAGGATAGTCAAAGAGCTTGGTATCGTCGGCTTTCACAATGTTTTGGTCGATGGGTATGTTGGAGTGAAGATGCTTATTTACAAATCTGGTGAGATTTGGCAGCACTTCAGGATCGTTGTACCAATCTCCCCCCCCATCATACTGCAGACGGGCAAAGCTTGTCTTGATGGGACTCTCCACCACAGCCAGGATATAGCTGGAGATAGCCATAATAAGTATAATCAACGCAAATCTGGCGGTTGTATGGTGGGGAAAAGAATGCATCTTGATTTACCTCTAATTGGCTATCTTGAGCTTAATGCAGATGAGCCCATCATTTACTATTGCATAGAAACAACCGGCAAAATTGTCGTAAGCAGAAAGACTGAGGATATCTTCTTTGAAGGAGATAGTGGAAAGGTTCTCACCTCTTTGAGCGTCCACGACTGTGATGTGGCGGGACGAAGGCACAATAGTGATGGAACGATTCAGGCGGGGATCATCCTCGGGGCTGATGCTGCTTGGTTCCAATATACCAAAATCCGTGACGGGGCTGTTTAAATCCTGTTGCCAGCTTTGACTGCCATCTTCCTTGAAGCCAAAGGCTTTATCTCCCTCAAGACATATCAGAAGGGTATGTTCAGTAAAAAACGCAGAACTGATCCTATGATCAAAATACTTTTTCCAAACGAGTTTGCGGCTTTTTTTATTGAAGGCAATCAGACTATTTTCGGATGCCAGATAAATGTTGTCCACACTAAAGACTGGGGCTATGGTAACCTGATAATCCAGAGTGGAAGTCCAAAGGATGTCCAGCTCAATGTCTCTAGCGGGCAGGTTTACTATGCGATCCAGATATTTAATCAGGTTATGTGTGTCCATGGTGAGATTGTTTGGGATCTGGCCCAATCTCAAAGCCGCATTGCGTTTCATGGTAATCCTGGTACGGTGCAAGACCTGATCCAGAAAGCGATTACCAAAAAGCATATAGATGATGGCAATGGTTGTGAGTATAATAATGACCCAGGTACTGATCTGCAGGCGGGACATTTTTCTTCGTCTGGGCTTAATGAGATGAGCTTTGCCCTCGATGATCAACCACATTGGATTTTCAGAACCGCCAAAGGACTCAACATAGTGGTTCAAGCTTGCGAGATCGCCGTGGTTCTCAAATACTTGGTTGCAGAGATTCCCGCTGAGTACTAGAAAGCGATTGTTTTCGGCGACAAAGATACGCTGTACTTTGATGGGTATGTCTTTATCGGCAAAACCCAACAGATTTAGCTTTTCCAGGCTTTGCATCTGGTAATGACGATAATCCGTACCGCATACACGCAGTTTCTTGCCATCCGAGATAGCGCAGAAAAGCCTGCCAAACTGGACGTAAAATATCTCGTGGTCAAAGATGACAGCAAAGAAAATGGAGAGCCCTTTTTCGGAAAGGTTCAAACGGCGTAACCGGGCATGCATCTTCCAATGAAGCTCGCCGATGAAGCTTTTCAGCCATTTCTCCACCTCTACTCTGCTAATAGTGTTCACTTCGGAATTACGGACGTTTAGCTTGAGGTCGGCTCCTATTTCTTCCAGTTGCTCGCTTTTTTCAGGATGCCACATCATCAAAACCCACCCGAAACGTCCATCCTGGCTGAAGTATTTGTCTATGAAAGAATTGGGAGGATTGTCCCGCAAGCTTTGCACGGCTATCATATCAACTCCACCAATGAATGAAACTGCGGTAGCTTACCCGCAGCAATGTGGGGATATCCATCAACATATTTGTGTAAGAGGCATTTGCCAGGGGACACCAGCATTCCTTGCGATGGATGCTGAGCCTGTCTTTTCTGGCTTTTTGGCCATACCACACTTTGGGAAATTTGTACTTTGCTTCTCGCAGGTTGCCCAGAGACTTTGCTTTCACGCAACAGCTCCAGACATCGCCATCCGGAGATATCTGACACGAAGCTATTCCCGAGTAACAGGGAATAATCTGTTTTTCATCCCGCATGATAGCCTTTACGAAATTGTAGTATTCGATGCGGAATGCCATGGTAATCTTACTCATACCACGGTATTTCTCGTTTTTGATGCGGTGGATCAGGTAGTCTATAGCAGATTTGTATGCAACTTTGCCGGGTGTGATGTCCAAGCCAATGGTATCCAGTTCCACCCGTTCTTCGGCAATCTCGGTGATATAGCTATCCGGTTGCAAACGCATCAGTTCGTTGGCGATGGAATAGAAGTTCTCCACATTGTAGCGGGATATCACTGTGTGAATCCCGACCTGTAGATTTGGCAGATTGAGGCCTTTAAGTTTACTGAAGGTCGATATAGCTTTCTTGTAATTCCCGGGAACGTTGCGGATATCATCGTGTTGAGCCTCAATGCCGTCGATCGATACATTTATGATGATCTGAGCTTTGGGGCAAGCCCGGGCAATTGCTTCTACTTTTTCAACGATCGTACTCACCAGAAGACCATTGGTAGGGATGTTGATAATGCGGGGCCGGGAGACTTTGTAAATGGTGGTAACCACCTCCACTATGTCCCGACGCAGGAAGGGTTCTCCTCCACTGAATGTAATCCAATATGGGCTTCTGCCCACACTGCGGAAAATCTTCGCATACTCCTCAGGACTTAGGTTATCTGCCTTTTTCTTCCAAATCCTGCAGGTGCTGCAACGTGAATTGCAGGAATAAAGCAGGCTCACAGTGTAGTTCATAGGCAGAATACGGGGGAAGCCAAGATGCTTCATTAGCCAGTATCCGATGATGCGAATCATTATAAATATCATGCCGTTCCCTTATGCTTTTAGCTTCTTTGTGCTGGTTGAGATATCCCAGGCAAAGGGATTTTTGCCTTTGATATAAAAATCCCAAGAACCCAAGAGACGGCAAAACACTTCCAAAATTACTGCTCCTGCCAGTCTGAGTATTTCTGTGGGTCTTTCCGCCATTTCCTCTTTCAGGATGGTAAACAAGGTAGCTTTGTCCTGGGATATCACTTGATAATTCTGATGCTTCATTAGCCATAAATGTCCGTTTTGAATGCGACGGCGTTGTTTTACAAAATCCCTGAAGGTCTCAGGACCCTTGTTGATGATCTCAGCTTGAGGAATATAGCGCAAGTGCAGGCCATGCTGCTTCACGATGGCTTCAATGCTGGCTTCATCAACCGCAGATTCCCGTGGGATACTTTTCATCAACCTACGGAAAGCTATCATTTCACCAAGTTTGGGTGAGATCAGCGCCATTCTGTGATGCATCCGCCAGAGCAGGTTTACGCAGTAACCAATAAAGTTGCGGTCGCTATTGATGGGCATCGGTCTGCCACCGCTTGCCCCCACATCAGGATCGTCAAACGCACTAACCAGGAGCTCAATCGTGTGTTCGGCGGGGATCACATCTCCGGAGATCACCACGAGAATCGGTTCGGAAGAGTGCTCTATGAACAGATTAATGGCATTGGATTTACCTTCCCGTTTTGGCTGTGTGTATAGTGTGACATCAGAGTGATTCAAAGCATATTGCCTTACCAGATCGTCGGTTTTATCCGTGCTGGCGCTGGAGACTACGATAATCTCCTTTATCTCTGCCTGATTCAGCTTTTGCTGATGAAGAGCCTTAAGCAAATGCAGGATATTTGCTTCTTCATTGTGGGCGAAAACGCCGATACTGCAGCTAATCTTCATCTTAATCAGGTGGGCAATTGCCTTCCCGGAATACTATGAGGTATCCCTTTGTTGATGGCATCCAGGATTCCGTTGATGAACTTACCGGTGTGTTCACTACAGAACTTCTTGGCTATCTCAATGCTTTCATTGATGATAACCGGAGCAGGAGTATCAGTAAACATCAGTTCATACACCGCCACAAGCAGGATGCTTTTATCCAAATGTGCGATAGATTCCAGAGACCAATGTTCGGTGTATTTATCGATTTCAGCTTCGATGTCTTCGATGTTGATAATAGTGTTCTTTACCAATTCATCCGCAAAAGCATATAAGGGCGAGCTGGGGCTGATGTTTTCAGCTGAAGTCAATTGCCGCAGCACTTCAGGATACTCGTTCAGAAAGCCATATTCCCGAAAATCGGCTGCAACATCGGCAAAATCCAGTGCGTATATGCACTGAACGGCAAATTCGCGCGCTTTACGACGCTGGCCCATTTTGCATCTCCCTCAACAAGCTAACCATCTCCACTGCACTCAGCGCCGCGCTAAAGCCTTTGTTTCCGGATTTTGTGCCGGCACGTTCAATGGCCTGATCCACGCTGTCTGTGGTTAGAACTCCGAATATCACCGGTTTACCGCTGTGTAAAGCCACCTGCGCCACACCTTTGCTAACTTCGGAAGACACATACTCAAAATGGGGTGTACCACCACGAATCACCGCGCCAAGGCAGATAACCGCATCTGTATGGGGATCTTCGGCGGCTTTTTGAGCCAGTAGAGGAATCTCGAAAGCTCCGGGAACCCAGATCACCGTGATGTCATCTTCACGCACTTCACTACGGCGCAGACAGTCAAGAGCTCCTTCCAGCAGTTTACTGCTGATAGCCTCATTGAACCTGCTTACTACAATGCTAAAGCGATAGCCTTTGGAAACCAGATTTCCTTGTATTGTACGCATCGATAGCTCCTTTAACCTATA
Organism: Candidatus Cloacimonadota bacterium; assembly: GCA_028706475.1. NCBI lineage: Bacteria > Pseudomonadati > Candidatus Cloacimonadota > Candidatus Cloacimonadota bacterium. Next base: position 13,619 of record JAQWBI010000018.1, on the reverse strand, counting down.
TTGATCGATGGAAGTCAAGATAAATAATGGCGTAAATCATTCAAGCAAAATCTTTAGTTATAACGCTGCCAATTGTCCCAAAGGGGATCGACGACCAGGATTTTGCTGCCGAGGGCTCGCTGCAGATCCGCTATCGTCTTGCCGTCCAAAGTATATCCCTCATGATTGAAGATGCAGGATGGCAATACAATCGTGGAGTTTGGTTTGGGATTTATCTGCTGGATGATGTCCTGTGCAGTAAGCAAGCCAGCTACCGTCACATGCTCTCCGAAGAAATCGTTACGGATCGCCTGAAGCACCAAACTGCGATCTGGGAGGCGTTTTGCCAGGTCTTTCACGATCTGCCTGATCCATCTTTCAGCGCTTTGAGAACACGCAAAGAGATAAGCGGAATCACTCTGGCGCAATTCCTTCAAGAATGCCCGTTTACGCTTGCTGAAGTTTGTCCTGGTATAGCGAAGCATCCCGATGCCATTCTCCAATTGGGGATAATCCATATAAAAGTCATCTTCGGAAACTTCGCGATTTGCCAAAGAGTAGAATTCATCCGCGGCAAAGATGATCCCGCTGTCGTATTGGGCTCTGAGGTCTGCGATTATATCCAGGGTCTCTACTGCTGTAGCAGAGTCAAAGGTACTTAGCTCACACAAGCCCTCCCGGTATTTGGTAAGCCCTACCGGGACTACTCCGATGGACTCTATATTCAAATCCGGGTCCATCAGGTCACGGATGCTGCTACGCAGTTCATCCTTATCATTATAACCGGGAACGCATACAAACTGAATGTGAAAGCTGATGCCGCACTGTGCCAATCGACGTAGTATCTTCATGGCATCCATCGGTTTGTCAGAACGGATCATCTTCTGCCGCAAGGCATTGTTTGTGCTGTGTAAGGATACGTACAGGGGGCTGATATGCTGATCACAAATACGCTTGAGATCCTCTTCCTTCAAGTTTGTGAGAGTAATGTAATTGCCAAACACAAAGGAAAAGATGTAGTCATCATCCTTTACATAAAGGGTCTTGCGCATTTTAGGGGGCATTTGGTCGATAAAGCAAAAGATGCAGTGGTTATTGCAATTACGGTGCTTGTATTCAAAAGGGGTGATGCCCAAAGGACGAGTGTTCTCTCGGTAGATACTTACTGCTTTCTGGATTCCTGCTGTGTCTTCCAGCAGAAAACTCAGATGATAATCCGAAGCATAAAATTCCAGCTCCAGGAAATCGCGGATAGCTAAACCATTGATCTCCAGAATGATTTCACCGGCTTGCAAGCCAGCTTCATCCGCTAAACTACCCGGTTCAATGGATCGGATTGCCAGAGGCATTAATGCAGTTCCACCGGTATCTTCAGATGGAAACAGCTACCAATGTTCACAGTGGATGTTGCGCTGATCTCTCCGCCCAGAAGCTCCACTATCTTGCCGGACAATCCCAAGCCCAGCCCCAGACCGGGATAAGACCTTGTGATGCTGTTATCAGCCTGCTCAAAAACCTGAAAGATGTATCGAAGCCGATCTGGTTCAATCCCACAACCAGTATCTTCAACCTCAATATCCAGCCAGGGATATTCGCTGGACATGTCCATCAACCGTATTCGCAGAGTTACTGATCCGGTTTCTGTGAATTTGATAGCATTTGTGAGGATAAAGGATAGCAATCGTTCCAGTTTTTCCTCATCTACTATGGCAATAGGGAGATCATGTTGAACATCCAGGATCGGCTTCAGGTTCTTCTCCGCTATCAGTGGACGGAATTGAGCCCAAATCCGATCGATCATCTTGTCCAGATCACAATCAACTGGATGCAAATTGGTTTTGCCCATTTGCAGATTAGATAGATCCAGCAGGTTTCCAATCAGCAGGAGAAGCTTCTTTCCGCTATCCAGGATTACATCCAGATAATCAGACTGCTGAGGATTTAGCTCTGTGCTTTTCAGCATCTGAGCAAAACCCATGATGGCATTCATGGGAGTGCGAATCTCGTGGCTGATGTTGCTAATAAAAGCGTTCTTTGCGATTGCTACCGGATCCAAATTCATATCCAGTCCGGTATCCAACTCTTCTTTGATTGACTTCTTTTTGTTTGCACTAGTCATGTGTTACGAATCCTGTCGTATCTGAATTTAAAGCGTTTTATTCCCTCAAATATGGTCCGGGCCAGACGCTGTTGGTACTCATCATTTACCAATAAGCGTTCTTCATCCGGGTTTGATATGAAGCCAAGTTCGATTAAGACAGAGGGCATAAATGCACCTCTCAGAACATAAAAGTTTGCTTGTTTTACTCCCCGGTCATAAGCCTGAGTGCCTGCGATCAGGTTTTGCTGGACACTACTAGCCAATTCGTTACTGCTTTCCAAGTGTTCTGTCTGGCTAAGGTCGCTGAGGATGAAATCCAGGTCGTCATATTTGCTACGAGCGGAGGCACCTCCCTCATACATCTCAACAACTTGGTTTTCCAAGGCTTCCACCGCACGGGCGTCGCTAGTCATAGCCGTAGAGAGGTAATATGTCTCAGTCCCTTTGGAAGCACTGCTTTTTGAGGCATTGGTATGAATACTCACAAAGAGATCAGCCTTGTTCTCATTGGCAAACTTGGTTCTATCTCCCAGAGAGACAAAACGATCGTCCGAACGCGACATCATCACTCTTACACCCAGTTCTGTCTCCAGCATGTGTTTCAGCTTCATGGCCACACTCAGATTGATGTCTTTTTCTCGTGCCTTCAGAATCTTGCCCACTGCACCGGGATCTTTCCCGCCATGACCGGGATCCAGCACGATCACATGTACACTGTGATCCACGGGCTTATGAATCTGCAAAATGGAGTCTTTATATACATGCTCACCCGGAAAATGTATGGGCAGATGCTCCGTAAAGAAGATACGGGGAAGGTAATAATGCTTGCCAATACGCTTCAGGGGATATTGCATGTTGAATGTATCGATCTTGTAACTGTAATACCGGGTTCCCTCCAGAAAGATGAAGGTCTCACCGTAGATGTGCAAGTAGAGCCGCTGGTCGGTTCGTTCATGCTTTTGGATACAACTGAAGATGGAGCTTAGATCTTTGATGGCCAAATACTGTACTTTATCGATCTCTGTTTCAGGGATATTGTATCGGGTACTTTCTCCCTGCACTTGTATCCTAAGCCCCCACATGAGGGTGTAAGCGAACAGAATCAGCATCGTACAGTATAGTTTATTCATCCATGTTTTCCTTGGCTTATGGTCTGTGACACTGTATTATCCTCTATCTGAAACTTCGGAGTCCAGAGATCATCACTGGAAAGCTGTTGCACATACACTCGCTGGAAACCGAGTTCGGAAGCAAGCTCCACTAGTTCTTGATACTCGTTGGACAGAACTCCCCTGCTCAATTCCGGATACTGAGGTGCATCCGCTGCAGGATAATACTGTGCCATTAAGCTAAGTGCCATATTTGGGCCAAATTCGTAGAAAATCTTTTTCAAACTCATTTTTGTTCCTGCCAGCCCGTGAGGTAAAACCAATAATCGGATCATCATTCCACTCTCTGCCAATGAGTTAGCGTTCAGACGAAGATGTCCGACCTGGCGATACATTTCTTTGAGAGCAGTGAATGCCACCTCCGGATAATCTGCAGCATGAGAGTATTTTCCGGCATATATTCCATGAGCATACTTGTAATCCGGCAGATAGATATCCACCAAGCCCTCCAGGCTTTGCAGGGTATCCACTTTTTCGTAAGCACTGCTATTCCACAATACCGGAATCCCTAGTCCCTTTTGCTTGGCCAGTTCCAATGCGCTCTTAATCTGCGGGCTATACTGAGTGGGTGTTACCAGATTCAAGTTGTGTGCACCTTGTTTTTCAAGATCCAAAAAAACATCCACCAGCTCTGTTTCGCTGATGATATGTCCATGCCCTTCCCGGCTTATCACATAATTCTGACAGAATACACAGCGCAGATTGCAATGAGAGAAAAATACCGTTCCGCTGCCATTAGTTCCGGATATTGGCGGTTCTTCACCATAATGCAACTGAGCCAGATTGATCTTGAGTTCTACTGGAGCCTGACAAAAGCCCTTGTGTTTATAGCGATTTACACCACATTCTCTGGGGCATATTCTACAGCCACTCAGCAGAGCTTCATTCATCACAGTCGAAAAGCTCCTGGCAAGAGCTTGTCCATAGTGCTCTCTATGGTTTCGTTCCAGTTTGCATATAGTATGGGGATATCCGGGGCGAATTCGCTAATCACCTGACGGCAGGCACCACAAGGAGGGAAAGTTTTGTCGCTATCCACATAGATTGCTATAGCTTTGAAGTCTCGATGTCCTTCGCTGATCGCTTTAAAGATCGCCGTACGTTCGGCACAGATGGTAAGTGAAAAGGAAGCATTCTCGACATTGCAGCCACAGAAGATACTGCCATCAGCACATTTGACCGCACTGCCAACTTTATATCCCGAATAGGGCGCATAAGCAGTTTTCGCAGCTTCTCTGGCCTTCTCCAGTAGTTCCTTAAGTTCGCTATTCATAGTTTTCTCCTATGCGAGGAGGGACAGAATGATGCCTCCGGCGATCACGGAACTGATCTGTCCGCCAACGTTTACGCTAACCGCCGGCATCAGCAGAAAGTTGAAAGGATCCTCTTTTTGACCCATCTGATGGATCACCCGGGCACTCATCGGAAACGCTGATATACCACAGGCACCGATCATCGGATTCACCTTATCCTTGCGAATCAGGTTCAAAAACTTTGCAAACAGCACTCCACCAGCAGTATCGAAGATAAACGCAACCAAGCCCAATACAATGATCAGCAGAGTTTCCGGACGCAAGAAAGACTCTCCCTGCATCTTGCTGGCAATGGTGATGCCCAAAAGGATGGTAACGATGTTGCCCAGTTCATTCTGAGCGCTTTTGGACAGACTATCCAATACCTTGCATTCACGCAGCAGATTGCCGAACATCAGAAATCCGATCAAAGCCAAAGATGCGGGGACAAAGATTCCCGCCACGATGGTGATGGCAATCGGGAATAGTATCTTCAGAGTTTGAGGCACATCTCCGCTATGGTAATCCATGCGGATCTTCCGCTCTTTCTGGGTAGTAAGAGCCCGGATAACCGGGGGTTGGATGATGGGAACCAGAGCCATATAGGAGTATGCTGCCACGGAGATCGGTCCCAAGAGCTTGGGAGCAAAGCGGTTTGCCACATATATCGACGTAGGCCCGTCCGCAGCTCCGATGATGCCGATAGAAGCAGCTTCCTTGATGTCGAAACCCCATGCCGCCGCCACCACGATGGTCACAAAGATACCAAATTGCGCAGCAGCGCCAAAAAGCAACATAAACGGATTCTTGAGTAAGGGTGTAAAATCGATCATTGCTCCGATAGCGATGAAGATAAGCAAAGGAAAAAGCTCTGTATCGATACCCGCTTTAAACAAAACTGTCAAGGGTCCATGCTCTCCGATTGCCGCAGACATCGGGATGTTTGCCAGGATGGTTCCAAAGCCTATCGGCAATAGCAATGCCGGCTCGTATTTCTTGCTAATTGCCAGCCATATCAATACAATACCCACAACGATCATAATCAGCTGTGAGAGCTGAAACTGAGTAAGGGCGGAAAGCATTATTTCCATTTCGACTCCAATTGTTCAGATAAATGGCACGGTATTTAGCCTGCAGTATTTTGTCAAGTTCCGCTAAAGATTCTACGCTTCAGAGTTATGTTTTCTATCAGAAAAACCGGCATAAGCCAAGTGGAATATGATGGTGCAATATCGCCTAGTGACTCGTCAAGGCATGAATGTCGTTTTGCTACTGGACTGCCAAACTTGAGATTGATTCAAAAGCTTCCTTCGGTCGCTGTGGCAATACGGAGATTGCCACACCAAACCTGACATGACACTAGTTCGAAATGCCTCTATCGGCAGTCTTCACAAAGTCCACAAAGACTTTCTGATACTCATCCAGATCCATGCTTTCGGCTTTTTCCAAAGCCTGGGTGGTGTTCAGCTTGCTGCGGTAAAAGAGGTTGTAGATCTCTTTGATGCTGGCGATGGCTTCATTGGAGAAGCCTTTGCGCATCAGACCAACGCTGTTTAAACCCACAGTAAGATAGGGATTTCCCTGTCCGCGGGAGAAGGGCACAATGTCCTTTTTAACGGCGGAAGCTCCACCCACAAAAGCTTGGGTTCCAATGTGTACAAACTGATGAACAGCTGTTACACCGCCGATGGTGGCGAAATCGTGCACATGCACATGTCCCGCCAGCTGAACCACATTGGAGATAATGCAGTTGTTTCCAATCTGGCAATTGTGCGCAATATGCACATATTCCATGATCAGATTGCGGGAACCCACCACCGTATCTTCTTCCATCTGATTGCTGCGATTGATGGTTGCAAACTCACGTATGGTATTGTGGTCACCAATTCTCAGCCGACTGGGCTCTCCGGCGAATTTCAGGTCTTGAGGGTCTGTGCCCAAAACTGCAAATGAAAATATCTTATTGCCCTTGCCGATGGTGGTGTGTCCGTCCAATATCACGTTGTTTTGCAGGATATTGTCATCTCCGATCACCACATGCTCCCCGATCACACAATATGGTCCTATCTCACAGTTTGCACCTATGGTGGCTCCTTCTTTTATTATCGTTGTGGGATGAATCTTGCTCATACATTCCTCTTCGTAATCATTGCCATAAAGTCGCCTTCTGTAACCTTTTCCCCATTCACATAAGTATCCCCGTGCATTTTTGCCAAAGACCGTTTCAGAGATATCACTGTAAGCTCGTAACGAAGTGTATCCCCGGGCATCACCGGCTTGCGGAACTTCACGTTGTCTATGGAAGCAAAGTACGCCACATAATCCTGTGGATTGTCCAGTTGATTGAGCAACATGATGCCTCCCGCCTGTGCCATACCTTCGATGATCAGCACACCGGGCATGATGGGATGTCCAGGGAAATGCCCCTGGAAAAAAGGTTCATTGATGGTTACATTCTTCATTCCCACAATGCTTTCACCGGGAATGAATTCCAGAATCTTATCTACCAGCAGGAAGGGATAGCGATGCGGGATGATCCGCATGATGGCGTTGATGTCGAACACCACTTCTTTGCTTTTAGCCTTCTGGTATATCATCTGAAGCTCTTGCTTTTTCTGGATCTGACGTAGTTTTTTTACCAGTTCCACATTGGTTTTGTGCCCGCTGCGCGCAGCTAGGATATGCCCTTTGATGGGCACTCCCAATAGCATGATGTCTCCCAAAAGATCACATACTTTGTGGCGTACAAATTCGTTGTAATAGCGGAGCGGATGGCTGTTCAGGATGCCTTCTTCGGACACGGTCACCTTATTGTGATAGCCAAATACATCCTGTAAGTGTTTCAGTTCCTCGTCGCTAATGCCGGGTTCCGCAATCACCAAGGCGTTTTCCAGAGAACCACCCTTGATCAGCCCCATTTCTTTGAGCTGCAAGATCTCTTTGATAAAGCAGAAAGTTCTGGCTCCGGCAAACTCCTTTTCATACACATCGAGATTTGGTAGCCAGGTATATTGAGTACCCAGATAGGGATGTTTATAATCTATCATGAAAGTGATTTTCAGCTCATTGGAAGGCACTATTACCACGTCCACATTTTCCCTTGGTGCGGAAAAACTGATGGGACCCTCGATCTCAAAATAGACGCGTTCGCTATCCTGTTGAACCTTCCCGGCTTGCTTCAACAGATTGAAGAACACAATGGGACTACCATCTGCCACCGGCGCTTCTGGCCCGTCGATTTCGATGCGGACATTATCCAGATTCAAGCCCTTGATGGCAGAGAGGACATGTTCGATGGTGCCTACAGTAGCGTCTCCAACTCCGATGGTTGTGCCCCGGGAAATATCCACCACATGATCGATATCTGCTGGTATTTCAGGACGATTTGGTAAATCTATCCTGATAAACACAATGCCATCATCACAACCGGCTGGTTTGAAGCGGATCGTGGAGACTTCTCCGCTGTGTAAACCGATCCCGGTGTAGGATACTTCAGAACCAATAGTCTGTTTATATTCTTTCATTACTTTTCATCCTTGAGTCTTTTTTGGTAATCCCGATACATATCTGGCAGATACTTCTGAGCCACATAAACGCGTTTCATTTGATTGGCATCCGCAGCGGGAGTGCCAAAGTAACGCGCTCCAGCAGGTATACTACCGGCTATGCCGCTTTGCGCTCCCACCATTGCTCCATCTCCGATGCTGAGGTGTCCAGCCGCTCCAACCTGACCGGCCAGATACACGTAGTCTCCCACAATCGTGCTGCCAGCAAGGCCAACCTGTGCGCAAAGCACGCTGTTTTGCCCGATCACGCAATTGTGGCCTACTTGCACCAGATTGTCGATCTTAGTACCCTTACCCACTACTGTGGAGCCCAAGGTAGCCCGATCGATAGTGCTGTTTGCACCAATCTCCACATCATCGTGAATCACCACATTGCCTACCTGGGGTATCTTGGTCTGGCGACCTTCCAAAACCAGATAGCCAAAGCCATCTGCACCCAATACAGCACCGCTGTGAATCTCGCAATTCTTGCCAATCTCTGTATCAGCATACAGGCACACTCTATCGTGCAACACACTGGCACTGCCTATGCAAACGTTTTCACCAATATGACAACCGGCACCGATGCGAACACCCTTGCCCAAAGTGACATTGGCACCCACAACGCTATATGCGCCGATTGAGACTTCGCCCTCAAACCGAGCGCTTGAATCGATGATTGCACTTGGATGAATAGAGTATTCCATTACTCCGGCATCCAGCTTCAACCAATAAGCCACCAAGCTCATGAAACCGATATACGGTTTATCACAGATCAAAAGGCTTCTGCCCTGAAAGCGGGGAGCAAAAGCAGGATTCGTGATAATCAAGCCCGCCGGAGAAGCATTAACTGCATCCACCAAGCGTTCCTGTTCACAAAAGATCACAGAACCGGGAAGTGCCTCGCTTGCTTCACATACACTATCCAACTCTATATCCTGGTATCCCTCCCACAAGCCTTGAGTAGCCGCTATTACTTCCGTTGCGCCTATATGTTGCTTAAATCTTTTCATGATCAGGGTTTCTTGTCTTCAGTATTTTCCATGCCAAAATCGTCCGTAAATCCTCCAAATCCATCATCCATCTGATTACCCAAAGGATCTTTGGTCTCTTCCTTATCCGGTATGGGTTCATCTGTGCCTTCTCCAGGTGCGATGGTATCCTTGTTCAATTCCTGCAGGATCTGATCGGTAAGATCGATAGATGGAGCGGCATACAGCACCACACCCATGCTCACGTCCAGAATCATGGTATATTTCTCGTCTTCGGCAATCCTGGTAATAATGTCGTGTATCTTATTGGTGAGCGGATCGATGAGCTCACGGTAACGCTGTTCGGCTCTTCCATTTTCTCCAAAATACTCTTCCAGCAAGCGTCCGGCTTCTTCTTTCTTGCTGTCGATTTGGCTTTGTAGCTCACGTTTATTGGCTTCGCTGATAGACAGACGACGGATCTCAAAATCGCGCTCCATTTGCTTGATTTCTTCATCCAATCCCCGGATCTGGTTGCTCCAGTTCTGACGGTCCAGCTGGAACAATCTGGCAATTTCCGCTGCTTCATTGCTATCCATGAGAATGCGGTCGGTATTCACATAGCCCAGCTTCACATTTTGGGCACAAAGGCCGCTGAGGGCTACCAGGGCAAGGATCAGTATAAATAGCTTTTTCATTCAAACTCCTTTAGCTTATTTCTCGATCTTGAATATGGGATCGAGTTCTTTCACGGCGCGTACATCGTCCACCCGTCTCACCGGTGTGGTAATTGGCGCTTCATGTAGTAATTCAGGATTCTGCTGTGTTTCCTGTGCTATTTCTATCATAGCCTGAGCAAAAGCATCAAGCGATTCCAGACTCTCGGTTTCGGTAGGCTCGATCATCAAAGCTTCCGGAATGATCAGCGGGAAATATACAGTTGGAGCATGGAAACCTTTATCCAGCAAGCGTTTGGCAATATCCAGAGTTGATACGCCATGTTCTTTCTTCTGCCAGCTTCCATCTGCCACAAACTCATGCATGCAATATTCCTGATGCTGAATGTGGTAATAATCTTTTAATATCGCCATCAGATAATTGGCGTTGATAATCGCATTTTCGCTTACTCTGCGCAAGCCTTCCGCACCCAACATCTTGATGTAGATGTAGGCCCTCACCAAAATGGCAAAGTTACCGTAGAAGGTATGGACTTTCCCGATTGATGTGCTTTCGTGAGTATAATCAAAATGATAACCGGCATCATCATGACTGATGGTGGGAACCGGCAGATAGGGTATCAGTTTTTCAACCACGCCCACAGGACCCGCACCCGGACCGCCGCCTCCATGAGGCGTGGAGAAGGTCTTGTGCAGGTTGAAATGCATGATGTCAAAACCAATCTTACCCGGCTGTACAATGCCCAAAAGCGCGTTCAGATTTGCCCCGTCCATATAGATCAAGGCATCTACACTGTGCATGATCTCGGCAATCTCCTCGATCTGAGTTTCAAATAAACCCAGAGTATTGGGATTGGTAAGCATAAAGCCCGCAGTATTCTCATCCACCAACTCGCGCAAACGGGCTAGGTCACAACGGCCATCAGCATTGGACTTCAGTTCCACTACATCAAATCCGACTAGATGACACGTGGCAGGATTGGTGCCATGCGCGCTGTCCGGGATGATGATCTTGGTTTTGTGAGTATTGCCCTTTGCCTTGTGATAGGCAGAGACAATCTTGATTCCGGTAAATTCCCCTTGCGCACCGGCTCCTGGCTGCAAGGTTACTTTCGCCATACCGGATATCTCAGCAAGATCCTCCTGAAGCTCATAGAGCAACTCAAGTGCGCCCTGCAGAGTACTCTCATGCTGATAAGGATGAATGTTCGCAAAACAACTGTGGCGCACCAGAGTCTCATGGACTTTTGGATTATACTTCATCGTGCAGCTACCCAAAGGATACAAGCCTTTTTCGATAAAGTGGTTCTGCTGAGAAAGCTTGATGTAATGACGCATCACATCCAGTTCACTTAGTTCCGGCAGTCTGGCTGCTTTTTCCCGATGATATTTGGCAGGGATTAATTTCTCTAGGGGGGTATCGATCTCGCGAGAGGGCAAGCTCACGCCCTTGCGACCGGCAGATGAGTATTCAAAAACAGTCTTAGGCATGGCAGACCTCCTGCATCGCTTTTATAAAGTCATCAATTTGGGCTTTCGTCTTCTTTTCTGTAACAGCAAGCATCAGTTCGTTTTTGCCCACTTCCACACCGGCATATATCCCGCGAGGCAGCATCCTTTCATTAATTTCTGCCGCTGCGATGGGAGTAGTAATCACAAATTCTTTGAAGAATGGAGCCGCAGCATATTTCAGATCAATGCCTTGTATCTTGCACAGCTCCTCGGCGAGATAGTGCGCTTTCTGAGTGCTTTGAATGGCAACTTCTCGCAGGCCTTCACGACCCATCAAGCTCAGATATACCGTAGCAGCCAAAGTGCAAAGAGACTGATTGGAACAGATGTTTGAAGTAGCCTTTGCCCTGCGGATATGCTGTTCACGGGCTTGCAGAGTAAGGGCATAAGCACGCTTGCCTTCCTTGTCCACAGTGCCGCCCACGATTCTACCGGGCATCTGACGATTCATCTCCAGCTTTGTGGCAAAGAAGCCAAAGAGCGGGCCGCCCATATACATGCTGTTGCCCAAGGCTTGACCTTCCCCCACCACGATGTCGGCATCGTATTCGGAAGGTGAATTTAGTATCGCCAATGAGATGGGATCCACAGCCGCTATCAACAGGCACTTCTCATTAGTGTGTACGGCTTCCGAGATGGACTTGGCATCTTCGATATTGCCATTGAAATTTGGGCTTTGCAGCACTACTGAACCCACACTACCATCCAGCATCTGCTTTAAAGCTGCAAGATCGGTAAGGCCGTCTTTGGCAGGGATCGTAACCAGTTCCACACCCGTTCCTTCAGTATAGGCTTTGACTACCTTTACATATTCCGGGTTCAGAGTGGCAGGTAGCAAGGCTTTTAACAGCTTATTTTTACGCACTGCCATCAGGATGGCTTCGGCAACGGCGCTGGCTCCGTCGTACATCGAAGCATTGGCAATCTCCATGCCGGTAAGCTCGCATATCATGGTCTGATATTCATATATAAATTGCAGTGTGCCCTGGCTAACTTCTGCCTGATAAGGCGTGTAGGCGGTAAAAAATTCCGGACGGGATACGATGCTGTCAACCGCTGCAGGAATGAAATGATCATAGACTCCCGCACCAAGGAAGGAATTGGCGGATTGAGTGCAAAGATTGTTGCAGGTCTGACTCTTGATTTTGTTCGTGATCTCCATTTCAGAGAACGCTTTATCCATTTTCAAAGCACCCTTTAGGCGGAATTTCTCGGGAATAGCCTGGATAAGTTCGTCAAAACTTTGGACACCTATTTTGGCAAACATCTCCCGTCTATCTCTATCAGTATTAGAAATATACGGCATGTGTACTCCTTTTGTACTGCTACGTAAAATAATATTTTTTCCAAGCTTTCAGATTTGCTCTTTATGTCAATGGAATTCTATCACCTACATCCTCTGCCGTCTCAATGCTACAAGTTCACACCCAAACCTTCAAATCAATATCTCGTATCACATAGGGCTCGAAGTATTATATGTTTGGGAATTAAATAGGACTGGTTTTAGACATTGTCACAGTACTGGCATCCTGATCTGACTAATCACATCGGCAAGCAAATCAATAAAGGAACTGAACACTGATGAGCAATGTGTGAGGGTGCATACCTCATGTATCTCTATTAACAGTAAGCGTTCCCAGCAATCGTAGTTATCGGTTGTGCCAGGCAGTTGTGCCAGGCAATTGATAAGGCACCACTAAGCAAGGTGCTGAGTCCGCCTTCCTGGCACTTTATTCATCAGCTTTGAGTAAAGAACAGACGTTCATCTTCTGATAGCAGAATAGCGGTCAGGTTGCCGAAATTGAAGTCATCCGGATTGACCTTCCAGTCGAACTCATAGTTGAACTCAATCGCAGTCACTTACAAAACAATTCCAAGGCATCGGAATGAGGACTTTGCGCCTGAGATCTTATTAGGGCAGTATAGTCAAATCTAGCCATTGGGTTCAGGAGGGGACTTGTACTTATGGATATTATATTTGCAAAAAAGATGATACTAGATTTGCAATAACCCTGACAATGAATTTGTTAAAAGGGTTGAAACTGATTTGCAAAAAGGGTGATACTGGGGACTCAATGAAAACGGCGATTTGCAACGAAAGTGATACTAGAAAGTGATACTATTTGCAACTATGATCACTTATATCATTTGTATTAGTTACCACTCAATCATTTGTATTTCAATCATTTGTATTTCAGGAAAACATCATGTCAACTAAAATGTCAACTAAAATGTCAACTAAAATGTTGAGTGGTAACCCTTTAAAGTATACAGGGTCATTGATGATAAGATAGTCATTTCTGAAGGCATCGCAAAGGATGGGAGGGAAGATGAGTTTCATTGGTTTTAAACACTTGTTATCCATATAGATAA
>JAQWBI010000017.1 GCA_028706475.1 Candidatus Cloacimonadota bacterium | reverse complement strand
CCGGAAGATAAATCCGAAGATAAAGATAAGTGGCATAAAGGATCTGGGTAGGAAGTTGAAACACGGCAGAATGGTGGATCGGATAGTTGTACGGATGCGGTGGGATTGAAGGGTTAGCACGCAGATTACACAGATTAACGCAGATTTGGACGCGCCAGGGGCACGAGGTTACAAGAACGGGCCAGAGGCACGAGGTACAATAGCACGCAGATTACGCAGATTACGCGGATTTAACGCAGATTGGGCAATAGAACGCAGATCTGACTGATGTAACAGATTAACCCGATTTTGGGGATAAATAACCGGAATTTATCCAGGAAACCAGCAACAATGTGGAAACGGCATCTTGCCGTTTTGCTTCTGTCCACAGATTGACACAGATTATCACAGATTATCACTTAGTCTTTCAACCGCGAAGGCGTAGCCTGTGCATTCAACAGGCCGAAGGCCGATAAACAGGCGCGCAGCGCTGTTCAACAGTGAAGCGAAGCGGAACGTTCAACCGCGGAACGCAGTGAAGCATTCAACCGGTGCGAAGCACTGTCATTAATCATCATTCATTTCTCCATTCTTCATTTGAGGCGACCTCCGGCCGCTATCGATACGATTGGGGTCATCAAAGCTGAGCGAGCGAAGGTTTGGGGTGAAGGCGACGTATCGAACCCACACGCAGCACCGCAGCACTAAGTAACCAAAAAAATACGAACTAAGGAAGAACAGACATTCAAAAAAGTGGTTGACAATTCTTCTGTGAGCTTTTATTTATCCCGCAATATGTAAGTTTATATACAGAAAGGATGTTATTGGGAAAGGAATGCATTTGTTAAAATGGATTTTTTGTGGCTTTATAGCCGAATCTTTATTTGGGTAGGTTTTTGAAACCGCAGGTAGGTGATTATGTGCGTTTTGAGAGGTAGGTTTTTAGCTTTGGGGAGTAAATGGGAGAAAGATAAGCTTGGGAAATGGGGTTTTTTCTTATTGGACATCCTCATTGTGCTGTTTTCCTTTCTATTTGTCGCAAAGATGCGCAATGGGACTCGAGTGATTATCGCAAATTACTGGCGTTCGCTGATCCCCTTTACCATCATCTGGATAGGTTCTGGCGTGTGGGGCTTGAAATACTCGCTGAAGACCATCGACAACGGCGCTGAACTGCTGAGGCGTATGTTCAAGTGCAATACCGTAGCCATTTTGGGTATCTTGATCCTGATGTACATATTCGGCAAATTTCACTATTCCAGATACATCGTATTGGGCACCATCCTCACTGTGGGGGCGATCGAGCTCTTTATCTTTATCGGATTGTACTACGCATTCCGCTTTCGCAAAGAAAATAGCGCTTTTGCCTCCACCAGGCTGCTTACCCGCTCCAAAGAGATGGAAAACTTGCAAAGCCCGAAGTTCTACCTGGAAGAGCAGCTACAGATCCCGACGATCTCCAGTGAAGCTTATATCCCGCCCTTTGCCACCGCCATTCCCGAGGACAGCATCATGGTGGCACTATTCAAGGACTATCTGGGCGAGAATAATGAGTTACTGAGCTTCATTAATGACTTTGTGGATATCAGCCGCTTCAGCCGGGCAAAGACTTTGGTGCTGGATAGCGAAACTCTCTTCAATATCCAAAATGAACCGGAGAGCAGCCGTCATCTATTCATAAATTTGCACAAGATCAACGATTTTCGGCGCTTGAACGCTTATTTCATCCGGGTGAATCAAATGCTGGCACCGGGTGGAGTATTCATCTGCAAAGGACAGACCATCACCGAGCGAAAGCACGACTATTACCAGCGATTCACACCATATCTGGGCAGAGTGTTATACTTCCTGGATTTCCTCTTCAGACGTGTGATGCCGAAGCTGCCGGTCTTGCAAGGCTGGTATTTCGCATTGACCAAGGGGCACAACCGCGCGTTATCGGAGACGGAGATTATGGGGCGCCTCTATTTTTGCGGATTTGACCTGATTCACAAGCGCGAAATTGGTGGCATGATGCACTTTATCCTGCGAAAAAGCCGAGAGCCCAAGGAAGACACAAATCCCACCTACGGACCTTTGATCCGCCTGAAGCGTAAGGGGTTGAACGGGAATACGATATATGTAAAGAAATTTCGCACAATGCACCCCTATAGCGAGTATCTGCAAGCATATGTGCATGCAACGAACAATCTGCAGGAAGGCGGTAAATTCAAGGACGATTTCCGGGTGACATCCTGGGGTAAGATCATGCGCAAGCTGTGGATAGATGAACTACCGCAGTTCCTGAATTTCTTTGCTGGAGAGCTATCTCTGGTGGGAGTGCGAGCGCTTAGTGAGCATTACTTTAGCCTCTACCCACCTGATATGCAAGAGCTAAGGCTTAAGGTTAAACCGGGGCTGCTACCACCCTTCTATGCTGATATGCCCGGTACCTTCGATGAGATAGTGGAGTCTGAACGCCGCTACCTGATGCAAAAGCTTGAAAAGCCACTGGCGACAGACTGGAAGTACTTCTGGAAGGGTGTGTGGAATATACTGGTAAAGAGGGCAAGATCGAACTAAATGAGAATTGGTAGTCTAATAGATAGACCTCACGCAGATTACGCAGATCTCGCGGAATGGGTGCTACGCCAAATGAGAATCGACAAGAGCTTCGCGAATAAGAGAATGAGTAATATAATAACATTGAGATTTGAATCTGATACAAAAGGATGATATCATGAGATGGCTTATCATGGTTCTGGGATTTCTTTCTATTAGCTTTGGATATGCACAAGTTTCACCACAGAATGTGTGCGCTACTGCTATAGCAGCGGATGACTTTACCTTGATGTGGGATGAAGTAGCTGGAGCAACGGGATATGAGGTGGAACTTGCTGAGGGTTATTACTTTGATTTCAATGATGATCTACCTTCGGAGTGGAGATATGATAATGCTAATTATAACATTAGTAAAACATATGCGCATTCAATGTCTAGGTATATGGCTTTAGGGCTAGATAGTTACATACGTAGTCCCTATTTGGAGAGTATCAAAGAGATATCCTTCTTTTCCCGATTGGCGGCAGAAAACACTAAAGCCGAAGTAAAAATTCAAGTTTCATCTGATTCTGAGGTTTGGACTGATATTGCTTATTTGATTTGCGACGATAACAATCATGATATTACTATTGATTACAAGGAACACAGCTATACTATCGAAAGCTCGGATGTTCATTACTTTAAGATAAACCGATTCAACGGTAAAGGTTCAGCAGTCCTTATTGATGATCTTCAATACACTTTGAATCATCCAAATGAGACCACGAGCACAAGCACTACGGTAATAAGGATAGAAGATCTTTCTTCCAATACCAATTACACAGTAAGAGTAAAGGGAAATACTTCAAATTCTGAATTCACTAATTGGCTGAATGTGCGCACGCTTGCAGAGAATAGCAACAGCACGGGAAATAGCTCCCTAAGTGGTGAGCCGGTGGTCATGAGATTGAGTCCTGATGGGGGGCAAGTTTATCACAGTGTTACTATTGATCCGAACCAGGCAGGACAGCATCATTATACCGCAGAAGTGGAAGCTATCTCTACTGGATATAGCTATAAGATCAGTGAACAAGGCACAAATGGACTTTTGGGAGCTTACACTATTGAGCATCCAGGTTTTACGTCAAGCGACTGTACTGTGGAAGGTGCAAGCATCACGAACAGCAGTACTGGAGCAGGGAGCAGCAGTTTCGAGATAACGGCTATTGGCAAGGGAAACATCACGATCACTTTGGCAGGTGGGGCTACACTTCCAGTCAGTATCACGGCTTTTGGGATATCTTATGCATCGGAGGGAGTGTGCCACGTAACCTGGACCAGCGCAGCGGAGAGCGGAATGCTGGGTTACTATGTGAAATGCTCAGCAGATTCATTGTGGGAGAATGTGAGCAACGTAAGTAGCCTGATCCCGGCTCACAATGAGTCGCAAACACAATCTTATCTATATGTGCACGAGAATCCGCCTATACCCGGATGGTATTGGTTGGTGGCGGCATTTATGAATGGGGAGGAAGAGCTCTATGGGCCGGTAACGCAGGGAGTTCCTTACGATCCCGGGCACATCACTCCAGTCTATCACAATTCCGTGCTGATCTATCCCAATCCCTTTGGCACGACTGCGAATATGAGATTGGATCTAGAAAAAGCAACTTTAATAAACTACAAGGTTTACAATATCAAAGGGCAGTTATTACAGAGTGGCGTATTGGGACAGTTTCCCGCTGGAAGCAACCAGCGTTTGCTACCGGAGTTTAGCATAAGCGGAAAGCAATTGAGTAATGGAGTGTATCTGCTAAAACTGGAAGGCGATGCAGTTGAACTGCAGACTCGTTTTGTGATCTCGAAGTAGGGGATGCTCGCTGCGCTCGCATTCAAATTAATAATGAAGGAATGAATGAAGAATGATGGCGGTTTGGCCTTCGGTTTGTTGAACGCTCAGGCTTCGCCTTCGCTGTTGAATGCTTGCTGCGCTTGCAGAAGTTCTTAGTGCTTAGTTTCTGGTGATTGAGAAGATCGAGCTGCGGGTTTGTACCTCGTGCTTCCGGCACCTTCTCGTTATCGCACCTCTCCTGAGACGTCAATGAAGAAAACTCCTCCAGGATTTATTAAGCGTTCATCGTTGTTCGTGGGACAAAACCTATCTATCCGAACCATGAATCAACAAAGTAGCAGATGACCCCCATCCCAAACTACGAACTAAGAACCATCTATCGGCAAACTGATGCAGAAGATAGAGCCTTTGCCGGGTTCACTTTTCAGAGAGATTTCACCGCCATGGGCTTCCACGATGTTTTTTACAATGAAGAGACCCAATCCGACGGATTTTTCTTTGCTTCCACCTCTATTCAAGTGTTTGAATGGTTCAAAGATAGATTTCTGCTCCTCAATAGGGATGCCGATGCCTTGATCTTTCACGCAGATATGGGCAAAATTGCCTTTCCGGGACAGGCTACAGTGGATAGTGCTGCTAGCAGGACTGTATTTCACTGCGTTTCCGATCAGGTTGTTCAGCACTTGACGGATCTTCACCACATCGATGTCCAGGAAAAGGTCTTCATCTGTGCCCTGATACAAGATGCTTATGTTGTTTTGTTTGGCTAAGGTCTGATTCAGTTTTACGTTCTGCTTCAGAATCAAATTCAGTTCATTCCGGCTTTTGCTTAACTCCACTTTTCCACTCTGCATAGAGCTGACATCCAGGATGCCATCTACCAGTCGTTGCATGAAGACGGCAGTGTTGTAGATGGTGTTTACTATATCCATTTGATCGTCATTGATACTGCCCACCAGATCAGTCTTCAGGAATTCACTGAAGTTTTTAATGATGCCCAAAGGATTGCGCAGATCGTGAGCAGCCATCCCCACAAAGCGATTGCGCAGCTCTGCCAGTCTGCTGAGTTCGGCATTTGCTTTTGCCAATTGGCGTTGCATGTTCGTAAGGTCGTTATTCAGCTTTGCCATCTCATCCAGATAGAAGCGCTTATCATCGTCGATGGCTTTGTATTCTTGCACATTATCTACTGGTTGAATGAGATAATCTGTTCCCAGTTCCAAGCCGGCTTTTGCCAAAGCCTGGATCAGAATGCTCTGTATTTCTTCCAGTTTACTGGATTCCAAGAATAGTTTCGGAGCGTTCATTTGATGCCCTCAAGTAGGGAAGATGCCACTTTGGAAGCGATGTCCGCATTGGGTGCAAAGCTATCTGCTCTGATCTTTTGCCACAGCGCTGTATCTTGCATGAAGGCATAGCCGCCCACCATGATTTTCAGCGGTTGCAAATCCTTATCCTGGCGAACCAGGGAAACGAGCTCCTCTGCCTTGTGCAAATTAAGAGGGAATGTAACCGATATTGCCAGGAGATCGGCCTTTTGAGCTTTTAGCATGCTTAGGATGGAGTCGTTGGGCATGTTTGCACCCAGGTAGTAGGTGTCCCATCCGTCCAATTCCATGATGTCAGTGACCATGCGCAGCCCTAGTTCATGAAGTTCTCCGTGGACGCATGTGCTTACCACCTTATACTTTGAGGGAGATGCGTTGAACATTCTGGGATACATATGGGCGATCACAAGTTGAGAGACCCCGGTGCAATAATGTTCCTGTGCCACAGAGATTTTGTTGCGATGCCACAGGTTGCCAATTTCGCGCTGAACCGGTTGAATGATGTCCAAATAGATGTTTCTGAAAGGGATGCCATCATCGATGAGTTGGTCGATGTATTTCAGGGCTTTGCGCTTCTGAGCACTGAGAAGAAGCTCTTGATATTGCCTGGAGCGTTCGGCATATTCTCCTGTGCTTTCCTGCGTGAAGCTGAGATCGGGAGCGTCATCTAAAACCAGCTTTGCAGCAGAACCAGTTAAACGTTTTACAAATTCTGCTGCAGGATGATCCAACAAAGGGATTAGTACATCGCCCATCACTCTGAAGTGCTCGGAGAGACCCTGCATACCCAGTCCCAAGGATGAGAGTAAGATGCGAAGCCAGATAATGTAGTTTTCCCATAGACCGGTTGATTCGATCATTAGGGATTCGGCCAGATACTGCAGGTTGTAGAGGGTATCCTGCCGGCATTTATCGATCTGATACCCCGTGTAATCCTGATACAGATAGATGCCACCTTCCTGCATAATGCGCTCTGCGATGTGCTCGCGCTGAGATTTGATATATTCCGCGGCTTCCATGTAGTTGTGGTGTTGCATGGCGACCCCCTCGATCATATTCATATGTATATTATATAGCTTTGATGCGCTAATGTCAAGCACAATCGTGAGATAACCGGTCAGAGGCATTGATATCGCTCGCACAAGCTCCCAAAGGAGTTCTAAGCTTGTAAATCCTAGTCCTTTAGTGCTGCACTTGGTGTGATGTCCGCCGAAAAAAGAAGTAGTTTTTCCTGCAAACCAAGAGCTTCTAAGCGGCGCTTCCGTATTAATTGTTTGGGGATTATCTTGATATGAAGCAGATATAATCGGGTTATCATCTAGTGATCACTGCTTTATAATGGCTTTACAACTGCTTTATCACAGCTTGGAGCATTGAGAAAGCGAATCGCGGCAGGTATCGGTTCACTAAAGCTCGCATTCCTGCGAATATTGAACGAATGATGAATAACTATAATTTCTCACGAATGTTCGCACTTCTCGCTGCAATAAGTGACCTTCAATTCTTAGAAGAATATTTAGCTCCTCAGGAGCTTTTTTTTTGCCCAAAAAACCTCATCCAGAATCTTGCAGGAAGGCTGGATAACACCCATGCAGAGGTGCTATACCGGATTTGTCCCAGTGCTGTCCTCTATATAGTATATGAGGAGATAAATTTCCTATAGATCTTTGAAGCATATAGAGTGATTATGTGATGTGATATTCTGCTTTTTTTTTGGGGGGGAATGCATCACACGTGCTATACCATTTATCACGGATGCATTACCCAAAGTCCAAACCATCCTTCACAAAATCACACATAGCTGGATATCCTAGCTGTCTATGGCATCAGTACCTTTTCGAGCTAAAATTGTGAAAGCTGGGGAAAAAAGCCTTGACACGACCTAACCTGCTATGTATCATTATGTTACATTGGCGACTGTCGACAACGATGAAACACAAAATACAAGGAGAAAAAACATGCTAAAGATTGAAACCATAATGAAGCTGGACATCCTTGAACAGAGAATTGGCAAAGCTGTCTTGATAGATTTCTTGCATACACACTTGGACAGATTTCGGGATACTGAATCTGCGATCTCCAAAGCCATCGACTATGCGTTTAGCACAGATCCCGGCAGAGGAGGATACCTGATCGTTGCCCTTGATGATGATAAACTGGTTGGTGCAGTGGTGATGAACAACACTGGTATGCAGGAATTTATCCCAGAGTATTATCTCATCTACATCGCCGTAGATGCAGAACAAAGGGGCCAGGGGATTGGTACAAAGCTACTACAGAAGACTTTTGATACCGCAGATGGGGACATAGCCTTGCATGTGGAATACGATAATCCTGCCAAGCGGCTCTATGAACGCTTGGGCTTCACCACAAAATACGCCGAGATGCGATGGCAGAGGAGCAGATAATGGCTAGTTTAAAAGTACATATCGATCGCTTGACCGAGAACATCGAAACCATCACCGCCTTCATGCGTAAACATGGTAAAGAATGGACTCTGGTAGTGAAGGTATTGGGAACCGATAAAGCTGTTTTGACGCGTTTACTACAGCATGAAGCGATATTGGGCACTCATTCGGTCGCTGTATCTCAATGGAAGGGTTTGCGCATGGTAAAAGAATTGAATCCAAACCTTCGAACCATGTATATCAAGCCGCCATCACCAAAGAATGTAAGCTATATAGTAAAGTATGCAGACATCTCTTTTAATACTACTTTCAGCACCATCAAAGCTTTAAGCGATGAGGCTGTAAAGCAGAATAAGACTCACAGCGTGATTGTGATGATTGAAATGGGAGAATTGCGCGAAGGGATCAAGCGTGAAGGTCTGATACCTTTTTACAAGAAAATCTTCAAGCTGCCCAATATCCAAGTGATCGGTATCGGGACAAACTTGGGTTGCATGTATGGCATTCAACCCACTTATGATAAACTGATCCAATTGGTACTGTATGATCAGTTGATAGAAGCAAAATTCAACCGTGCGATGGAACTGGTAAGCGGAGCCAGCAGTATCACGATGCCCATTCTGGATAAAGGCAAAGTGCCGGAGGGAATCAACCATTTCCGGATAGGAGAAGCGGCCTTTTTGGGTACTTCTCCCTTGGATAACAAACCGATTTTGGGTTTGAATACTGGAGCCTTTACCTTCGAAGCTACGATTGTGGAGCTATACAGAAAAGAGAATCAACCTGATGGAGTGATAACAGATGCGGCAGTGGGACATATTGCTGGTGATTCTGATATTACTTCAGACAAGTCCAGCTTTAAAGCTATCCTGGATTTTGGAGTGTTGGATGTAGATGCGGATTATCTGATTCCGGAAGATCCCGACATCAGTTTCGTCGGTAACAGCAGCGATTTGACAGTGTACGATCTGGGGGACAATCCCCGTGGATATAAAGCAGGGGATACGATACGCTTCAGATTGAAGTATATGGCAGTAGCAAAACTGATGTATTCCAGATTTGTAGATAAAGTAATAATTGAGAAAAGCTAAAGAGCCGGACAATCGCTGCAACGCGATCATCTGGCCCTAATACAAAATGGGATTTAGGAGTCCTTGCTCTCCGCATTGTCGATATCCGCTTTGGGTTCGGTAGTTTCTTTATTCTCTTTGTTTTTCTTTTCGTTTCTTAGGCGGTCCAGTTGGGGTTTTACATGGGTTTCGTAGCAATCCGGACAGATGGAGTGAGAGAACATGGTGTCTGTATGATCGCTGATGTAACCTTCCACTTCCTGCCAATAGTTCTTATCGGCTCTGATCTTTTTGCAATAGGAGCAGATGGGCAAGAGCTTTTGCAGGCTTCGGATCTGAGTAGCTGCATTTTCCAGCGCTTGACGTTGTTTTTCCATGCGTAGAGCGGATTTCACTCTTTGGATTAGCTCCAGATTAGAAAACGGTTTGCTGATATAATCCATTGCGCCTAGCTCGAAACTGCGGGCAAGGGGCTCCATATTGTCATCCAGGGAGGCAGCGGTAATCATAATGATGGGGATATCCGCAACCTGAGGATCTTGTTTGACGCATTCCAACACATCGTAACCGCTGAAGCCGGGCATCATGATGTCCAAAAGCAGCAAATCAGGACGGTTATGGGTAATCTCTTCCATCATGGTCTTGCCACTGAAGAAGAGTTTCATGTTTGAGAAGCCAGCCTGATTCAGAACTGTCTTGATCAGTTTCAGATTGATCTCGTCATCATCGGCAATATAAATGAGCATGTCTTTGATTTCTTCGAATGTGTACATTCCCTACCTCTGCTTTTTTTGACTTTCGGCGTAGATAAACATTTCTTCCAAAGTGTTATACTTGTCGAACAGATCTATAGCCTGCTGTAATTGATTATCTTGCGAAATGGTGATTTTGTAGGCTTCCAAGTCACCATGGACTTTGCGCACAAGTTCGCTTTTAATGCTATTTTCAATAAAGCTGCGGGTACTGTCCAGATCCGCAGCCGTGTAGCTGATGTCTTGACTGCGGACATAAGTGAGGAATTCATCCATCAGTGCGGGTGTTATCTGAGGAGACAAAGATATCTGACGATTGTGATCCACCAGATAGTCCACGGCGAAATTGAAGAAGCTATTGTTCCGACGTAGCTCTACTCCAAAGCGTGAAAGCAGGTCGTTTTCCACTTCGATATCGGGGCTGATACCTCCACCGCCGAAGACCTTACGGCCTTTTTCGGTGTAATATACCTGGCTGTGGTTATCTTCATCTTCCTGTTTCAATTCGCTATCGCTTACTTCCTTGCCGGTAAGCAGTTTATCATTGGTCATTTTGTGGATGCAGCGTCCGCTTTTGATGTAGTAGTAAGATGTGGTTACTTTCACGCCATTGCCGTTGCTAAGCGGGAAAAGCTGCTGCACGCTGCCCTTGCCAAAGGTGTTTTTGCCCATCACCAAGCCTTTATCCCAATCCTGCAAACTGCCTGCAAAGATTTCGGAAGCGGAAGCTGAGGCTTCATTGACCAGTACCACGATGGGGTAGTTACGTTCTTTAGTTTTGTATCTGGTATGCAATGCGTCGTTACGAGTGCGGCCGCGGGTTTCCACCACGAGTTTGTTGTGACCAATGAATTCATTCACAGTATCTACTGCTTGATCCAGCAGACCGCCGGGATTGAAGCGGAGGTCTATGATAAGTCCGCGGATTCCTTCGTTTTCCAGATCATTTAGAGCAGCACGTAATTCTGAAGTAGTATTCTCATTGAACTGGCTGATGCGGAGGTAACCTACACCATTGTCCAATTTAAAGCTGTAGGGCACACTCTTGATCTTGATGTTTTCACGGATGATGGTAAAGTCTATTGGTTCGGGAATTCCCGGTCGTGAGATAGTGATGATCACGGTGGTACCGACATCTCCACGCATCTTCTTGATGGATTCATCGGTGGTTACTCCAACGATGCTTTCGCCGTCTACTTTGATGATTTTGTCGCCGGCAGTGATGCCCATTCTGTAAGCGGGAGTGCCTTCGATGGGTGATACCACTGTAATATAATCGCCGATTTTATCGATCTGGATGCCCAAGCCACCGAAAGAACCTTTGGTGCTTGTAGTGAAATCCTGGAATTCATCGCGTGTAAAATACGTGGTGTGGGGGTCGGTGGAGCGTAACATGCCTTTAATCGCTTCTTCCATCAGTTCCTCATCGGAGAGATCGGTTACATAATTCTGTTTCAGCTTCTGCAAAACCTCCACGAAAACCTGCAATTGGTTGTACACATTACCCTGACCGGGTCGGTTTTGCGCAAAGGCATTGGTCGCGATCAGCAGCAGAGTGGCGGTAAGAATCCACACTCCAGCAATCGTGATAAGAGCTTTTCGCTGTCTTGGCTTCATGCTTTATCTCCTAACAGAACTTGTATTCGATTAATGATGTCCCGGTTGATCTCTTCCGGAGCCTTTTGGGCATTGATTACCATATAACGGGATGGGTGTTTTTTGGCAATAAATAAAAATTGCTCGCGTACCTTTTGGTGAAAGGACAGATCTTCTAATTCCAGCCTATCCAGTGTACGGTTACCGATGCGGGATAACCCCACTTCCGCGGGAAGATCAAGCAAAATAGTGAGATCCGGCACCGTATTGAAAGTGGCGAAAGCGGTTAGAGCATCAATTACATCGTAATCCAGGCTGCGAGCCGCTCCCTGATACGCATAGGTGCTATCATAATAGCGATCTGAGATCACGATCTTGCCAGCCTCTAGCGCGGGTAGGATCAATTCTCCCGTATGTTGCGCCCGGGAAGCGTTGTACAGCAAGAGCTCTGTTTCAGGAAGCATCTCTGCACAGAGGGGATCCAACAGGATGTTGCGGATGGCTTCGGCAATAGGAGTTCCCCCTGGTTCACGCGTGGTAATATAGGGTAGATGAAGCTCCTCAAGGTATTTTACCAGCAGTTTTACCTGAGTACTTTTGCCGCTGCCTTCAATGCCCTCGAATGTGATGAATAATCCTCGCATCTGCTCTCCTTAGATGATGGTGTCGTGCATATAGTGGAGGTCGTCGCGTTGAGGTTGATCAATCAGATAATGCGCTCCCCGGCTTTCTTTTCGGGATAGTGCGCTGCGGATCACAGCTATGGCAATCACCGCCATATTCCTAGTTTCCACTACTTCCCTGCGCACGGCATTGTGTTGATAGAAGTTATTAATTTCGTTGTAGATATTCTCCAAACGTGATAAGGCATACTTCAATAAGCGCCGGGAGCGGCGAATGCCAACATATCCTTGCATGATGGTGCCGATAATCTCGCGGTTGTGGCTGATGATAACCCATTCGTTGGCGTTGAAATCTCCCATCAAACGCCAGGAAGGTATTTTGGGGAATTGTACCTCATCATCCATCGAGGGGTGATTTGCGGCGTTGTATGCAACTACCAAGGCTTCCAAAAGAGAGTTTGAGGCTAGACGATTGGCTCCGTGCAAGCCAGTACATGCCACTTCACCAGCGGCAAAGAGATTGCGGATATCCGTGATTCCGTCGATGGTAGAGATCACTCCGCCACAGAAATAGTGTGCTGCGGGAGCTACAGGAATAGGCTGGAGACTGAAATCAATACCACGTTCGCGCAAGCGACTGTCAATATAGGGAAAATGCTTCAGAAGTTTTTCTTTGGGAATTCCAGTCGCATCCAGCCAACAGAATTTCTCACCTCGGCGTTTTAATTCGCTATCTATGGCACGACTCACAATATCGCGAGGGGCCAGATTACCCTTCGGATGATAATGTTCCATGAAGGGACTGCCGTCACTTAGTTTCAGGATTGCCCCCTCTCCGCGCAGGGCCTCTGTGATCAGGAAAGTCTCGCCTTCTGAGCTCCAAAAGGCGGTGGGATGAAACTGCACGAATTCCATGTTGGCCAGTCGTCCACCTGCCAAGCGCGCCATCGCCATGCCGTCTCCAGTGGCTACATCGGGATTGGTATTGTGGTTATATACTTGTGCCGCACCACCAGTGGCAAGCATCGTTTTACGGGCTTTGAAGATGTCCACTTGGTTGTTCGAGGAATCCAGCACATAGGCTCCCCAGCAGGAAATTCCAGGAATGAAGCCATCGTCGTTTGTAACGTGATGCTGGGTTATCAGGTCTATGGCAATGCGGTTTTCATAGATGTCGATGGAGGCATTTTGACGGCATTGAGAGATGAGGGCTTGCATGATCTGATGCCCCGTGCTATCTGCAGCGTAGGCTACCCGGCGGTGAGTATGGCCTCCTTCCATGGTGAGGGAGAGGTTTTCCAGCCTCCGGTCGTAGGTATCGTCTATTCGAGTAAAATCTGTACCTAAATCGATGAGATATTGGATCAGCTTTGGGCCTTGCTCGATGATCTGACGGATCACTTGTTTTTTTCCCAGTTCAGCCCCTGCGGTGAATGTATCTTCAATGTGTTCGGCAAATGAATCGGTGGCATCCAATACGGCTGCGATGCCTCCCTGGGCATAATCTGTATTGCAATCGTAGAGGCCTTTTTTGCTTACGATGGCTACTTTCCCTTTATTTGATGCTTGTAGAGCAAATACCAGGCCGGCTATGCCGCTGCCCAGTACCAGATAATCATATTCGTATGTCATATATTCTCCCGTGAGATTTCGGGAAGTTTCATGCCCATAACAATGGCGTCTTCCGCGGGATGGTCATAATATTGTTTTCGTGTGCCCAAAGCTAGGAAACCGTGTTTGGTATAAAGCTTCAGCGCGATTTGGTTGCTTTTACGCACATCCAGATAGAAATGGCAGCAACCTTCTGCTGCCAATTTGTCAAGGCTGTGTTTGAGCAGGTAATCACCATATCCTAACCCCTGTAAGCAAGGATCGATGGCAAAGTTCAGTACCATTGCTTCATCCAGGACTTTGTGGTAAAGGATGTATCCACACAGGCTATCATCCACTTCCAGTACCCAAGACCGCATGGAAATGATATCTTCAAAAGCCTGTTTAGGCCAGGGATCGGTGAAAGCACGACTTTCGATCCCGACCACCGCATCCAGATCTTCTTTTTTCATATCACGCATTACGCGCTTCATTATTTTACATCTTTTCCGGAGCGGAGATTCCCATCAGGTTGAAGACTATTGCCATCACTTGTTTGGTAGTATCCAAAAGCATCAGTCTGGCTTGGGATAGTTCTTTGCTCTTGGTGCTCACGATCTGATAGCGAGCGTAATACTTATGAATCATTGCAGCTAGTTCTTCGATATATGTGGCCAGGCGATGTGGCTCTCTGTGAATGGCGATAAGAGTAAGCAATTCCGGTAGGTCACTCAGTTTCTGGATGATCGCCAGTTCCTCAGTTTTATTTAGCTTCGAGAGCAGCTCTTGTTTAAAGTTCTTGGGCCATATCTTATCTTTCTTTGCCTTTTTGATGATGCTGCAGATGCGGGCATGAGCGTATTGGCAATAGTACACGGGATTTTCGTTGTTTTGTTGCATGGCCAGTTCCAAGTCGAAATTTAAGTGCGCATTGGCCTTTCTGGCTATGAAGAAATAGCGTGCGGAGTCTTTTCCTACCACGTTTATAAGATCGTCCATGCTGATGATCTTTCCAGCGCGTTTACTCATCTTTACGCGCTCACCGCTTTCGAATAGGTTTACCTGCTGCAGGAAGATGATTTCCAGTATCTTATCGTCGTAACCCAAGGCTTGGAAAGCGGCTTTAATTCTGGGTACGTAACCGTGGTGATCCGGTCCCAGTACATCGATCAGAGTATCAAATCCACGTTGGATCTTTGTGAGATGATATGCCAAATCGGGTACAAAATAGGTAATAGACCCGTCTGACTTCATCAATACTCTGTCTTTGTCATCTCCGAATTTGGTGGAAGCAAACCAGATGGCATCGTCTTTCTCGTATGTACAATCGGCTTCGGTTAGGTAGGAAAGCACTTCTTCCACCACACCTTCGGCCCTTAGTGTCTTCTCGGATACCCAGCCCTCAAAGGTTACATCGAAGCGCTCAAGAGAGAGCCGTTGCATTTCCAAGAGTTCATTTAAGGCATATTCCTTCAGATGATCCATACGATCCTTTTCTGTCATCATAAAGATGCGCACGCCCTCGGTAGCGTTCAGCTTTTGAGCCAGATGCACTACATAGTCTCCGTGATAGGCTTCATAAGGGAATTCACCTATGTTTTCTCCATGCAGTTCACGCAAACGCAATTCCAGCGATTCTGCCAGAATATCCACTTGATTACCAGCATCATTCACATAGAATTCCCGGGAAGGGAGGTATCCCACTTTTTTCATGACACGGTAAAGCGTATCTCCAAAAGCTGCAGCACGGGCATTTACGATATTCAGCGGACCCGTGGGATTTGCACTTACAAATTCCAGCAAGACTTTTTCACCTTGGCCGAAATCTGCATCAGCATAGTTTTCGCCGGCTTCACGGATGTCCCAGAAGATCTTTTGGAAGAAGCTTGGTGCCAGATAGAAATTGATGAAGCCGGGTCCGGCAATCTCGATCTTTTTGTAGTTCTTGTTCTTCTTCAGTTCTTTGATGATGCTTTCAGCCAGACTTTTGGGAGATTTCTTGTTTTCCTTGGCCAGCACCATGGCACAGTTCGAGGAGTAATCTCCGTGCTCGGTGTTGTTCGGTATCTCTACAGTAAACTCTTTCTCATGAGAGATACCCATTTTTTGCAGGCAACCGGTCAGATGATCGTGAATAATGTCCTTGATCATTGTATTTCCTCTTCGGGGTTACGGTTTCGCACTTTATCGAATAGTTCATCAATCTTATAATAATCTCGGGTCTGAGGTAGAAATATGTGCACTACCACGTCTCCGATATCAATCAGGATCCATTGGGCAGAATCTATACCTTCTTTACTAAGTACTTTCAGATGATTCTCTTTGGCCATATCGATCAGATGTGTGGCTATGGCTTTATTGTGCAGATCCGCACTTCCCTCGCACACCACGATCACATCAGTATAATCGGTCTTACCTTGCACTTCGTAAACGCGGATATTCTCGGCTTTTTTAGCCGTCAGCCATTCCAGAATGGCCTCAATTTTGATATTGTCCTGCAATATCTCCTCCAATCTATTTCATAAACTCTTCGTAATCTCGCCCCACGATAATGTCGAATTCGGCATTATGGTACTCGTTTAGGGCACTTGTCCAGCGTTGGATACCAGTCATGCGCTGTAATCTCGATAGATCCTCTTTGTCACCTTTACGTATCACAATGATGCTCTTGTCGTAGATGGGCTTCGGAGTGTCGCCAACGCTGATTACATCTATGTTTTTATCCGCCAGGGAGGAAGCGAATTCGGATGCCAGCTGTTCGTAACCGCAACCGTTTAGCACCTGCACCTTGATGGCTGGAAGCTGATCTTCTTCATAGACTTTTGGTAGCGCAGCATCTCCACCCGCTCTGGATATCACTAGATACACAAGTGTGGCAAGCACCACCGAAATCACCAGATACCATATCCATGCTTTGGAGTACCACTTTTTTTTACCTGCACTATTTGTCAAATCGAACGGTTCATTCATCGTTTTTTGCCAGCTTCCGGATGCGGCTGCACAGACGTTCATAACTGATCTCGAAAGCCTCTGGTATTACCCTTTCTCCGGACACTACAGTCATAAAATTACTATCCCCGTTCCAACGCGGAACCATGTGGATGTGGAGGTGCTCAGCAATGCCAGCCCCGGCTGCAGTCCCGAGATTGATGCCGATATTGATGCCATCGGGATTGTAGGCTTCCCTATAAGCTGTTTCACAGATGCAGACCAAATCGCAGGCTTCATGCCACGTTTCTGTATCCAGATCGTTTATGTTGCTTACATGCAGATATGGGACTATCATCAAGTGTCCGTTGTTGTAAGGATAACAATTGAGCATTACATAGCAATACCTGCCCCGGTAGAGGATCAGATTCTCTTCATCATGCTCTGTGTCTTTTGCTCTGCACATCACACAATCTTCGGGCTTTTCGCCCAGGATGTAATCCAAGCGCCAGGGAGAGTACAGGTATTTCTTATTCATAATCCTCTTCTTCAATCACGCGGGAACCGAATTCCAGCATTTCGTGTTCTTTAATGAAGCTATCAACTATGATATTGTGTCCCAAAAGGATACTGTCGTTCGAGATTACAGAGTTTTGGATGATGCAATTGGGACCTAAAACTACACCGCTTTCGATGGTGCTATGACCCTTCAATACACAACCCTGACCGATCTCAACATCCGCTTCGATGACAACATCGTCTCCTATATGAATGGTTTGAGGATTATGCATCATCACTCCGTTATTCAGCCATTTCTTACGGATTTTATCCAGATACACATCTTCCAGATAAGCCAGTTGCTCCTGAGAGTTAACTCCGGAAACCTCCATAAGGTCTTTCAGAATTACATTTTCCACCATTCCCCCAGCATCATATAGAATGCCTATGGTATCGGTGAGATAGTACTCTTTTTGCTCATTATTGTTATTGATCTTGCTAAGCGCGGCAAAGAGTTTCTCCGCTTTGTAACAATAGATGCCGGTGTTGAACTCCTTGATCTCACGTTGCATGGGGCTGGCATCCTTGAATTCCACTATACCGCGAATGTGCCCATTATCATCACGCAACATACGGCCATACTTTCCAGCGTCTTCCAGCACGGCGGTTAAAACGGTTGCAGCTGCACCGCTTTGTACATGTTTTTCGTGCAGTTGGCGAACTGTTTCTGCAGAGAGCAGGGGAACATCACCACACAGGATCAATACATCTCCTGTAAAGGATGCAAAGCTCTCGGCGGCCATTTGAACTGCGTGTCCGGTGCCCAGTTGTTCTGCTTGTTCCACAAACTCCAACCGCTCATCATCAACCAGGGCAGCTATTACAGTATCCTTTTCCCAACCTACTACCACACAGATCTTTGCGCAATCAAGCTCCAAGGCTGTATTTACAACACGTTGTACCATTGCTTTATCGGCAATGGGAAAGGTCACTTTGGCACGTTCAGATTTCATCCGGGTGCCCTTACCGGCAGCTAATACTATTGCTGCTAGTGGCTTCATGTATATCCTCCAGGCAAGCTGTAGAGCAGCTCACGCATAGTTCTATTATAGACCGGGTGGATGGCATCCGGCACAAGTTCACATAGCAAAAAGAGGGCAAATGCTCTGTTTTGCAGATCACTGTGTGGAATACACAACTCACTCTCGTTCATGATGGTATCATCGGCAAGCAGTATGTCTATATCTATAACTCTGGGACCCCATTTTTCTGTGCGAATGCGTCCCATTCTTTGTTCGATGAGCAGAAGCTTCTCCAGCAGAACATTAGGTTCCAAGCTACTTTCCAGCTCCAGAACCATGTTATAGAAGTCACCCTGATCAGTTTTTCCGTATGGCTTTGTTCGTAAGACTCGGGTTTCGCGAACGATGGAGGATTCCGCCAAGGCGGCAATTTCTTTACATGCTAGTGCCAGTTGCATGGGAGGATCCTCCATGTTTGACCCCAATAGCAGATAATACTTCATCAGCGCTTTCGGAAAACCTCTACTTCCACGCTCCTCAGGCTGCCCTGAATGGGTACGGATGGCTTTTGAATTCGGATGCTGAGGCTCTCAATGAGACGGTATTCTGATAATAGCCGATCTGCAATACTGTTCGCACAACACTCTAGAAGCTGAAACTGCCGGGATTCCATGATCTCTTTGATATCGGCATAGACTTTGGTATAATCCACAGTATCTTCCAGGCTACGGATGTGGGCGTCCAACTCGGGATCTGTATACAAAGTACTGCTTACGATAAAGCGTTGCCCCAGTTTGCGTTCTTCATCATGAACGCCATGATAACCGTAGAAGACCATCTCATTCAAGTGGATTTTCACAATTTCCTCACAATCTCGATTTTTAACTTCTTCCCCCAGCGATTATCGCAGAGGCGGATAATAAAGAAACTAAGCGCCATAGAGGCAAATGCAAGAATTATACTGCTGAGTTCGTTCATCCATATATTAGCGAGTAAAAACCCTATAAACAAAAAGACAATTGGTACAATGAAGATCAAGAGGCTTGCCAATACTCTGCCAGAGGGGGATATTTCCAGCTCTACGCTGTCTCCGATTTCCAGCTTCAGAGAGCTTTCCAGTTCCAAAAAGGCGGCTTTCCCTTTGCTAAAGCACAAGCCATGCATGGCGCAAGACTTACATCCGTTTCCGCGCTGCAGTTCCACAACGACGGTGTTTCCACTTACAGATGTCACAATCCCAGTATCCTGGATTTCCTCCGGGCTCATTGGGAATTCCTCATTTTATCTATTATATTTGTGCTGGAAAGACCTTCAACGAAATTCAGACTTTTAACGATTCCTCCGGATGTCAAAACTATATCCGCACCAACAATCTGATCCGGACGCCAATCTCCTCCCTTCACCAAGACATTTGGTTCCAATGCTTTAATGAGTTCATAAGGAGTATCTTCATCAAACACGCAAATAAAGTCTACAGCACTCAGACCCGCCAAAACGATCGCCCTATCTATTTGGTTATTTACCGGACGTGAGTTCCCCTTTAGTCTCCTCACCGAGGCATCGCTGTTTAACCCTACTATCAGAATGTCTCCCAAAGCTTTGGCTTCACGCAGATACCTCACGTGGCCAGCATGTAAGATATCGAAACAGCCATTGGTAAACACAAGCTTCTTTCCGGCCTGTCGCTCTTGCCTGCATATGAGTAGAGCTTCTTCAAGTTTTAGAATCTTGTCTTCAAGCCCGGGCATAATCCAATATTTCCTTGATACTGGCGGTGGCTGTGCCCATCTTGCCGCATACTACTCCAGCCGCGTGATTGGCAAAGCGTGCTGCGGTAAGAATGTCCTCCCCGGATGCGAAGGCAAGCCCAAGTGCGCTTATCACAGTGTCTCCGGCTCCGGAAACGTCATACACTTCTCTGGCGCAACTGGGTAAATGTAACATCTGGGATTTGGCACTGAAGATGTACATTCCTTTGGCCCCATGTGTCACCACCAGATACTTGCATCCCAGTTTTTTTTGCACTTGTGCTGCTCCCTCGAAGAACTCTTCATCACTCTCAAAGTGCCGTCCTAAGTTGCTTTGCAGCTCTACATAATTGGGTTTGAATATGTCTACTTTGCAGTAACTGAAAAAGTTTTTTTGTTTGGGATCTACTGCTACTAGTACGTTATGTTTCTTGCACAGTTGCAGAGTGGAGGTGATTAGTCCCTCGTTCAGAAGACCTTTGTTGTAGTCTTCTATTATCAACAAATCGCTGTGCTCCAGCTTATCTCGTAATAGCTGCAAGATTGTGTCTTTGCTCTCCGGTGAAGCATCAATTCTGTCTTCAATATCTATGCGCACAATTTGTTGATTCACTGCTCCGATTCTTGTTTTAATAGTTGTTTTCCTACCCTTCTCTGGGATCAATCCTGAGGAGTTCAAGCCATGTTGTTTAAACAGTTTCTTTAGAATCCTGGAATTGGATCCGGTACCCATCAAGCCGATGGGAAATACCTCTGCTCCCAGTGATGCCAAGTTCAATGCGACATTTGCTGCTCCACCCAAGCGGTATTCTTCCCGGTTAATCTCAATCACCGGGACAGGCGCTTCAGGAGATATCCGCTGGACTTTACCCCAGAGGTAGCAATCCAGCATCATGTCTCCCAATACTATGGTTTTAAGACCCTTTATACGTGTGCCAAGCTCTTGAATATCCATTTCTTATTCCTCTTCCTCGCCCTTGCCCAGAGGATAATCTCCGTTGAAACATGCCAGACAATAATCTTTGGGGGATTGTGTGCAAGCCAGCAAGTCGTTTATGTCCACAAACTTCAGGCTATCCACCTGTACTCGTTGGCGGATCTGCTCCAAATCATATCGATTTGCGACCAATTCATCCGAAGAAGGGGTATCGATGCCGTAATAACAACTGTACTTCACTTGAGGACTACCAATCCGTAGATGAACCTCCGCAACACCGGCATTTTTAATCAGATTCACAATCTTACGAATGGTGGTTCCACGTACTATGCTATCGTCTATCAATACTATCTTTTTCCCAGTGAAGAAGTTTGGCAGTAGATTGAACTTCTGGAGAACGCTTTCATCTCTGATGGTTTGTTCCGGCTTGATGAAGGTTCTTCCGATATAGTGGTTGCGGATTAACCCTAAAGAGAGTGGAATATTGCTAGCTATACTGTATCCCAATCCGATAAAGTTTGATGAGTCCGGCACGGGCACCACATAATCTGCTTCCAGGTCTTTATCTCTGGCAGCCAGGGCAGCCCCGATCTTTTCTCTTACCCGGTACACGTCTTCACCAAAATGGAAGCTATCCGGACGAGAGAAATAAATGTGCTCAAATATGCAATGCTGCGGATGAGAGATATTACGGTACAGATTGGGATCATTCTCGATAATCCTGATTCCTTCGCTGCTTACTTTCACGATTCCAGCGGAGGGTATCTCTTGCCGGTCGGTCACACCCAGTGCATCCAGCGCACAGCTTTCGGATGCCACCACCACCGTACTATCCGCCATTTTACCCCAAACCATCGGGCGGATACTATATGGATCGCGGAACATATATAATGCGTCTCTGGTACATAGTACTGTGGAATATGCTCCTTTTATGTCTCGCATCAGATGTCGGATGGCTTCGATGATGCCTTCGCCCTTGCGCATCACTTGCCAGGCAATGTACTTTACCAGCAATTCACCGTCGTTATCGCTTTTGAAATATACGTTCTGTTCTTCCAGATACCGGCGCATGGAGTGATAATTCACCAGATCTCCGTTGGAGGCCAAAGCATAGGTGGGACCAGCCAGAGTCTCCACCAGATGGGGCTGTGTATTAAACTCCGTGGCAGAGCCTTTGGTAGGATATCGTACATGTCCAACAGCCACATTCCCCGGCAACTTTGCCAGTTCTGCATCGCTAAACACTTCCTTTATCAGACCCATTTTCTTCCGCAGGCGGATCACTTTGCCATCCGATACCGCCATACCACAGCTTTCCTGTCCTCTGTGCTGAATCGCGAAAAGCCCCAAGGCTGCCAACTTAGCCGCACTGGAATTGCTAAATATACCAAGTATCCCACACATCAGGATCTTCCTCTTTTACTGAAACTTATTTTGTTTTCTTCACCTTTCACAAGGCGTTTGATATTTTCTATATGACGAAATACTATCATCAAAACGATCAAGGCTGTCAGGATTAACAGTCCCCAATCGGGTTTTGGACTAAGTAATTCCATCAGGTACGTGCAGATGGCAAACACTACTGCTGCCAGAATGGAGCCCAAGGATACGTAACGGCTGCGGACAACCACCAGAATAAAGACCAAGACAGCGATAATCAGACTCATCGGAGCCAAAGCCGCAAAAACGCCTGCTGCAGTTGCGACACCTTTTCCACCTTTGAACTTTAGCCAGATACTGAACACATGCCCCAGGATGACCAATAATCCGCATACTGACACCAGCGGATGTGCCAAACCCCAAAAATGCCGGGCCAAAAGTACTGCTCCAACCCCTTTCATCATATCCATTATTAGTACAAAAACACCCACCTTTGTACCAAACTGCCTCAAGGCATTGGTTGCGCCGATATTACCGCTACCTTCCTTGCGGATGTCTCTGTGGTAGAATATCCTGGCTACCAGCAAGCCGATTGGGATGCTACCCAGGAAATAGGCCAGGATGAGCATCAAGTACTCAGGAGCGTTCATTCTCAATCTCCTCTTCCTTACGTCCCTTGAAAATAAGCTTTATAGACACTCCGGAAAAGGCAAATACCTCTCGCAATTGATTGTGGAGGAACTTGCGGTAGTTCTCTGTGATCAAAGCAGGTGTGTTGCAAAAAAACACGAAGACAGGGGGCTTCACCGAAGCTTGAGTGATGTAGAATATCTTGATGTGACGCCCGGTTGGATGAGTTGGGGGACGGCGGGCTATTACAGTCTCCATGAAACGGTTCAATTCCGAGGTCGGAATCCGTTTCTGGCTTTCTTCTTCGATGGATACTACTGCTTCCATCACTTTATGGATGCGTTGATGTGTCTTTGCTGAGATGAAGATCACTGGGGCAAACTGCAGGAATGCCATTTCATGATGTAAGTTCTTGATGAATTCACCGGTTGTGCTGCTGCTCTTTTCCACCAGATCCCATTTGTTGTACACTATCAGGATTTCTTTCATCTTGCGCTGAGCATAGCTGGCTATCTTGAGATCCTGAGTACTTATTTCTTCATCGGCAGAAAGTACCAGTACTACTATATCGCAACGGTCCACTGCCTCAATCGTACGCATCACACTAAAGTACTCAACGCCATAATTTACTTTCTTTTTTCGGCGCAGCCCGGCAGTATCTATCAAAGTATAATCCTTGCCATGATACCGGAATAGAGTATCGATGCTGTCCCTGGTAGTTCCGGGGATATCGGTAACGATCTGCTTGGCTTCACCCAAAAGAAGGTTTACGATCGAAGATTTTCCCACATTCGGTTTGCCTACCACCGCTATTCTGGTATTCTCTTTCTTCTCTTCCGTTCCTGCGTCCATAGTATCCGGTATTCGGTTTACAATCTCGTCCAGAAAATCACCGGTGTTGCGGCCTTGAGAAGCAGATATTGGGAAGGCAGCGCCAAAACCAAGCTGCAGGAAGTCATATACCTCCCATTCCTGCTTTTCGCTATCCGCTTTGTTTGCTGCCAAGACCACCTTGTCTCTATGGGGAAACAGAATCTTGGCTATGGCTATATCCAAGTCTGTAGTTCCAGTTTGAGCATCTACCATAAAGATGATCAGATCACTCTCGTCCACGGCCAAAAGCGCTTGACTCATGATGTTTTTGTCCATGGGATCGTTGCTGTCATACACGATGCCGCCGGTATCGATGAGTTTGAACACTTTCCCGTTCCATTCCACATCTTCATACTTGCGGTCACGCGTAATGCCTGCTTCAAAATCAACTATGGCGTTGCGTTTGCGACACAGCCTGTTGAACAATGTGGATTTCCCCACGTTTGGGCGTCCCAGAATGGAGACAATATATTTTCTCATTATTTACTGCCTTAATTGCATTTTGTTCCAGCATTTTGAATCAGCCTATTTTGTCAAAGAGTTTTACAGATTTACTCGCATCCATCTTCAGGTTACGACACACTCCTGATATATTGCCTTCAAGACACGAAAAAAGCCCCTTTCTGAAAGGGGCTCTCTATAGTGCAAGCTGATATTACTTCATGAGGATCATTTTTCTGGTTGAGCTGTATTTTCCGGATTTCATACGGTAGAAATACAATCCGCTGGCAACTCCATTTCCGTTGTCATCGGTTCCGTTCCACACCATTTGGTGCTTTCCGGAAGGCAGAATTCCCTTTAGCAGACTGCGTACTTTCTGTCCCTTTTGGTTGTATATATCCAAGCTAACCTCACCAGCATCCTTTAGGCTGAAGCTGATGTTTGTGGTGGGGTTAAAGGGATTGGGATAAGCTCCGTACAGAGTGGTGCTGTTAATCTCAGCTACTTGGTCGCTGTTGGGCACAGGATTCATGGCATTGCCGGTGCGGCCGTATTCTCCCAGGTAGCAAAGCCATTCCAGACAGCTGATGGGGCGTTTTATGTCTATCACATAAAAGGCAGAGTTATCGGGAACCACGATATCCAGATCATCATCGCCATCTACGTCGGACAAGGCTGCAGAGATTTTTACATTCCCGCTGAGCTTGATGGGAAAGTTCGGTGATTCTGTGCCATCAATGCGGACGGAGTGTAGTTTGCCCGTAGAATCGCCAAAGATTATACCAGCCATATCAGAACCGTCAAATCTGGCTACTACAGGGGTCGATTCCACATTTGCCCCCACGGATATCGGCATGCCTGGAAGGTCTGTACCATCGGTATTCATTACATACACGCTTCCATTGACGGAGATGATGATGATTTCTTTCTGATTGTCATTGTTTACATCGGCTATAATGGGGCTGCTTTTGATCTGGCCGGTGATGGTCTTTTGGAACATCACGCTTCCATCGTGATTCAAAGCATACAAGAATCCAGTAGTACTGGTTGCAATGAGCAACTCAGGATGTTCATCGGCATCCAGATTTGCCACTGTAATCGAATTCTGGCTACTACCGCTAACGGTAGAAACTGGAAATCCGCTGATGTTTGCCCCGGTGTTTGCATCAATTGCGTTCAACGCTCCATTCAGAGAGAGAAGGATGATCTCCATTACTCCATCTCCATTCAGATCTGCAATCGCCGGCTGAACCATATAAACTGCTCCCAGATTCACTGGATAATTTGGTGCCGAATCACCGTTAAAATCCAAAACATGCAATTGACCGTTCTGAGCAACAACGGTGATCATCTCTGCTCCGGAATTCTGCATCTTGCTGATCACAGGACCGCTGCGCAGGGTAGCTCCGGCTGCTTGAGTGAACAGGATTTCTCCGTTTGAGTTAAATGCTACGATCTTATTGTTCGATAAAGATGCGGCAAACACACGGCTGCCATCATTTTGAGCTTCGCTCATAGCGATTGAACTGACCACCGGTGCTTCCAAAGTAAGGGGGAATCCTGTCAATGCATTCTGGTTTGTGGCATTCCGAACATGAATCTTGCCCAATTGATCTGCAAATACAACCTCTTTTGTGCCGTCATTATTGATGTCGGCTATTATGGCAGAACCTTGAGGCGCTCCTCCGGTTTCGAATGGCCAGCCGCTCTGCAACAAACTAAGCTCTACTTGTATGGGGATTACTTTACGGTATGGGAAAGGATCTGCATTGTTTGATGTGATCACCAGTTCGAAAGGAATCGGTTCGGAGGGAAGATCGGCAACGGTGCTAAATTTGTAAGGACTGTTGCTCCAGGCTGTACTGGCTGCATACAACCATCCGCCATTACCATAGGTAGACACAGAATCGATTATGGTGACACCAGGATAATTTGTTCTCAATGCTGCAGTTAGATCATGGGCATCCTTCCACAGGATACCAAGTCCGGTCATTCCGTTTTCCAGCTGGATATTCAATGTTACGGTCTCTCCGGGATTCGGAATGCCGTCACCATCGCCTTCCAACTCTGTTAAAGTCATGCTGGGCATGGAGATGTTTGGAATCTTGTCGTACATTGTGGCAGTGAAGGAATTCACTCTGCCGGTACCTAATTTGCCTATATAATTCGGATTTAAATCGTCGATGGGATCTGCTGTTGCCATTAGTCTGAATCTAATGTCTTCAGAACTCATTTCCGGATGAAGGCTCTTTACTAATGCCGCTACTCCTGCTACGATCGGGCTGGCCATTGAAGTACCGCCCAGTTGGGTATAACCGTTATCAGCGATGATGGTGGACAGAATGTTATCGCCGGGAGCGCAGATATCTATCGGATCGCCATAATCCGAGAAACTTGCTTTCATATCCACATTGTTTGTAGCTGCTACATTCAATGCATTAGTGCAATCAGCCGGGTAATCCTGATATGTGTTGTTATGTTCAGTATCCTCATTGCCTGCGGCAGCCACAACAACTGCTCCCAGGTCGGTCACATAGTTTACTATACTGTTTGGATATGCACCGCTACCGGGTCCACCCCAACTCGCATTGATTATGTGTGCGCCCACTTCAGCCGAGTATTTCATCTGGTCGTAGGCAAATTCCACTCCACTGGATGCACTATTGCTGGGAGATCCCTTACAACTTAGAATGGACACATTGGGTGCAGTACCTACTACACCGATGCCATTGTTACCAACTGCAGCAGCGCAACCAGCAACGTGAGTGCCATGCTCGTTTGTCGGATAAGTCTGAAGGGGATTATTGTCGTTTTCCTTAAAATCCCAACCGACCAAGTCGTCGATCTTGTTTCCGCCTTCGCCGGCATCCTGCCCATTGCCGCCAGTTATGGTACCGGCTTCCCAGTTGATGCTCATCCCGGGAGATTCTGCTGGATTGATCCAAACATTGCCCGCAAGATCGGGGTGATTCCATTTCACACCACTATCGGTGATGGCTACCACTACATCGTGACTACCGGTTACATAATCCCAAGCGTCAAAGCTTTGCAGCAGTGGATGAGTATATTGCGAAGGAAGCATCGGATCATTCGGAACAAACTTCTCGCGGTTGATGGCTTCCAGCTCGGCAAAGTTCATGTAGCTGTTTTTGCTAAGTGCCGTTACAGCTTCATCTATGCGATCATCCGAGTCCAAATATAAGCGGTAAATATTCTGCAGGTACACGCCCTTATCATTCCATTCTGGAACCTGTACATAGGGATGCGCCTGTATTAGGTTAACAATCTTAAATTCCCTGGCGATGGCATCGAAACTTGCAATCCCGGTGTGCACAACTCCGTCTTGAATTGTATATTCCAGCTTGCCGTCGATATTTGGGATGGCTTCTGTGGTAAAACAGCCAATTATGGTGCGGGATTTGAACCATTCAGGATCAAATTTCACAGCAAAAGCTGCAGCGCTGACGATGATCAGCATTAAGAATATTATCAGCTTTTTCATGGATACCTCAAAATGAATTTTTATCATACTATATGTATCAGGTGATATCGTCAAGACCTTTTTTAGTAGTAGATGGACGCTAGTACTGGATAAGCTCTTCTTTTTTCTTGTAGTTATGGATATATTTATATCTCAATAATTCATGTTTGGCGTCACTTAGAACCGGATCCTCGGCTACAATTCTAAAAGCATCCATTCTGGCAACCTGCAAGATGGCTTGATCTTGCAGCAGATTAGCATGCTTGAACTGGGGCATACCGGATTGCTCCAAACCAAACAACTCTCCAGGTCCGCGTAATTCCAGATCCTTCTCCGCAATCACAAAACCATCGTTTGTACTGCTCATGGTATGCAACCTTTCACGGGCGATTCGGGAGATCGGCTGATGCCAGATCAAAAAACAATATGCCTGAGCCTCACCTCTGCCCACTCTGCCCCGTAACTGATGCAACTGCGCCAAACCAAAGCGCTCCGCATGCTCAATCACCATTACACTGGCATTGGCAACGTCCACTCCTACTTCGATAACAGTGGTGGATACCAGGATTTGGATCAAATTCTCCTTGAACCTGCGCATAATGGCGTCTTTTTCTAATGCGGGCATTCTGCCGTGGATCAATTCCACCTTGTAGTCCGGATACTCTTTATCCTTCAGATACTCATAAAGCCGTTGAGCATCCAGCAAAGCCAGCTTTTCACTCTCTTCCACCAAAGGGCACACAAAATATACCTGCCTGCCTTGCCGCAATTCCGCTCTCACCTCGCTAAACACAGTATTTAGCTTGCGATCAGACCGGATATAGGTTTGCACAGGTTTACGTCCCTTGGGCATCTCATCTATGCGGCTTACTTCCAGATCGCCATAAACCGTCATTGCCAAAGAGCGTGGGATGGGCGTAGCCGAAAGATACAGGAGGTCTGGCTTGCCTTGAGTCTTTGCCAGTTTGGCACGTTGTTCCACTCCAAACCGATGCTGCTCGTCCACCACCACTATGCCCAATTGTTTAAACACGATATCCTTTTGGATCAAAGCGTGTGTTCCCACCACTATCTGCGCGCGTCCTACGGCTATACTATGTTTGATCTCAGCCTTACCCTTGTAATTGCCGCCCTTCAGCAATACTATTTCTACGGGAAGACCCTCCAACATCATACAGATGCTTTGATAGTGCTGATCTGCCAGAATCTCTGTAGGTGCCATCATCGCTGCCTGATAACCGTTTTCTACTGCCAGAAGCATGGCAAAAAGGCTCACAACAGTCTTACCGCTGCCCACATCTCCCTGTATTAGCCTGGACATCTGTTTCTTGGAACACATATCGGTAAATATCTCCCGTACCACTCGCTTCTGAGCTCCGGTCAATGCGAACTTCAGCCTGTTCTTGAGTGCCGTAGTTAGCTCTCGCTTATTAATAAATTCGATGCCCAATACCTGTTCATTATGATGTAGCTTGTGCCTTGCCCACAGGATTTGTGAATACAAAAATTCCTCGTAAGCAAAGCGTCTTCGGCATTGATTTATCAAGTCCGGTTTCTGACCAAAGTGAACTATCTGCAAAGCTTCTCTGCGAACGGGAAAGCCATACTTTTCCAAGATAAAGTCCGGCAGACTCTCCTCGATTTGTGCGGCATACAAGGAAAAAGCGTTCAAGATTATCCTGCGCATCATTA
This sequence comes from Candidatus Cloacimonadota bacterium, assembly GCA_028706475.1. NCBI lineage: Bacteria > Pseudomonadati > Candidatus Cloacimonadota > Candidatus Cloacimonadota bacterium. The sequence continues at coordinate 9,163 of JAQWBI010000017.1, read as the reverse complement.
TCTGACTGATACCTTCCGTGAGAGAATAAATCGGCAGCATTGTGCGTTTTCGCCAAAAATCCTCCTCTGAATCATCAGTTAGAATCTCGAAAGTAGGATGCGTCATCTGCAATTCTCCCCCAAATGAAGATAGTAATCCGCTTAACCAGATCGTATCTCCGGGTCGGAACATGGTCAAATACCCAGGCGGATAACTAAACCACGCGCAAACCAAACCGATCAGTCCATCACTCACTCCTACATGAAGGATTTTCTTGCCTTTGGCACTTTGCTTTGTGTCTACCCAGGAGATTTGTGCAGTAAGTGATACCATCTCGCCTACTTGCATATCTGCCAAACTTGGATTCACAATTCTGCTAATGTAATTCCGCGGAAAATACTCCATCAAATCCCCTATCGTATTGATGCCGAGTTTGGCCAACTTCCGGGCACGATACTCTCCCACTCCTTTCACATACATCACGGAGCTGTTCAAGGCATTTTCCGCTTTCTTCTCTTTTGGCATGATGCTACTCTGCACAAAGCTATGCTTTTGTCAACCTGATTGCGCTTTCCTTCTTCAAACCGTTTAGCGCTTCCGCATAAATATAATGCATAGCCGAAAGGTGCTCTATCGTTGAAAATTCATCAAACCTGCTCATTTTCTGTCCATATAGATGCACTGAAGATAGAACAGCGGTCCTCGTAACGCAGCTTTCCGCAGCTCCGATCCGTAACTGAGGAATCCGATCCTCCGATCAGGCTTTTCTCTTACACATTATCTCACTCTATACGCAGCAAAGATCTATAGGGATTTATATCCCCTTATATACTCTATATGGCGGACAGCATTGGGACAAATTCCAAACAATATCCTCGAGAGCCTTAGGGTATTGATTAAAGTAAAAGGACGTAAATCCCGCACTCCAAGCTGCAATGCTCTGAATAACACAAGTGCATCAGCTATATTGCATAATATCGCTTGACACATTTAATGATCCAAGAAATGCTTGCATTGTAATGTAATAACGCGAGCATATCAATCGAAATGCAAGCAACTGATTTTTTTGAACACCAATTAAGGAGAAGAAAATGACACACCCAAACCCGACCCCCCCCCCCCCCATTATGGTAGTAATGCCTAAGTTATTACTGCTATTTGTCTTAATCCTTGTAGGTGGCTCTTTATCTGCCTATAACCTGTATGTGGCTCCCAACGGGAATCCATTCAATGCTGATGGATCTATTGGTAACCCATATCCTTCTATCCAGCAAGCAATTGATCATGCCTTCGACGATAGTTTACTGGAGAATGTATCTGGTACAGAGGTTGTAATCAATCTGGCAGATAACCCTCAAGGCTATCAAGAAGCCTTATCAATTGTTTACTACACTTCTAGTACGATCTTTCACAATGTGCAGGATATAGTTATTAGAAGTAGTTCAAATCAGCCACAAAACTGTGTTCTGAAGATTCCTGAGACCGCAGAGCAAGGCATTCTGGTTTCAGGCGTTGCACAAAGCAGGTTAATGATTCAGGGACTCAGTCTTGAAAACCACTCTGTTAGTATTACCCAGCATGGAATACTCCTATATAATGATCCTTCAATTATCAATCCTCCCACCCTTGAAATGGAGAAATTCCATATAGACAATTGCATGTTCAATGATTTCCCTGTGGTTATTAATGCAATTCAATTAGCCTACATTGATACTTTTAAAGTGGTAAACTCCTTTTTTAATGAAGAGATTCCTGGCCTACCCCACAGAGGGATAACTATGTATTCTATCTCAATGTCAGACAATGCTGTCATCACCGGAAACATCATTAAGGAAGAGGATGATAGTGGCGTTAATCCTGATCCAGCAGCATTTATCTCGTTAGGAAGATTCCATAGCGTCGAATTTAGTGATAACGATTGTAACAACACAGCAGTAAAACTTGACGGTTCAGATGAATTGGTTGTAGAGAACAACACATTCATCAATTCTCCTCTAGAAGTTGGAGGAGAGATTGAACTACTTTGTAAAGGAAATACATTCGCTTCTGGCAGCGAACTTCCTTACAATAATTATGCACTGAAGATTGCAAAGGATACATCTGAACAGCTTGAAGTATGTTATAACCTCTTTTTTGATTGTTATAATTCAATTTACTTCGATCAATGGGATGGAGAGTACAGTTTAAGGAATCTAAACAATTACATTTACAAGAATGCATTCATAGACTGCGAGAAGGTTCTGAATGTGAGATTGGGATGGACTCCATATGCATACCCACCAATTACTTCATTTAGAGACAATCTATATTATGGTTCTTATTCAGAGCTTTTTACAATCACGAATGAGTATTATGAACCATATCAATTAACTGGTAATTCAAGAATTCCCATTTCCTTTTCCCATTTCAGCAATGGATTGACTAATGCTGGATCTCTTGATCTCGATGCTGGTAGTGTATCATATGGTAATCCATATATTAGCGTAAATTCTCAAACTTACAATTATGAATTAGTTTGGGATCATAATAACAAAAGCCCCCTTATCAATACCGGATGCCCTGAGATTGACGGAGTAGTCCAAGCTGATCCCGACGGCACTCCTCCGGATATCGGGGCCAGGCACTATCCCCATCATCACCGGAAGTATTTCGATAGAACAGATGGAACCGGAATATACTGGTTATCGTTCCCCGTGGTTGATGACAGAAGCCAAACGGATGGAACATATTGGAATGAATTGGGATACCTGTTTCATGATAACATGTATGAGCCTGATCAAGCACTTATAGGAGTTCACTGGAGTTATGATACAGAGATAGATAAAATGTCTTATGATCAATGGACATTACAATGGCTCAACACAGGCCACACAGCGGAACAGCCCAAGGGCTACAAGGTGAAGTTCAATACGGATGAAACCATCAATCCTGTAATTGTGAACGGTTTCAAGGCCGATCCGGATGTTACTCCGGTAGCCTGGGTGGAGGAGTATCTTCACAATGGCCAGATGCAGGACTTTGTAAATTCGATCGGTTACTTTGTTCCGGAGACCCAGGAAGCCGGGTATGCTTTATCCCGCTATCTTCCCAGAAGTACCCGCTTTACATATCTGGATTATGTCCACACCATCAAGACTCGGAATTGGAGTACCTACAGGATCTCTGAAGAGATGAATAGTCCCTGGGTCATAGACCCCAATACTTACACTCTTTCGGAAGGCGACATGGTGGAGCTCTTACTGCTCCCTGGAGCACCTGAAGAGATGTATTGGAATACCGGTTTGCACGTAGCTCCGCGTGAACGACCCCGCGCCACAGCATTCGGCTATGAGGAAAAGCTGGATTACACAAGCTTGATAGTAGAGTTTGATCCGGATAATCTTCCTCAGGAGGTCGCAGTATTCGTCGATGGGGAATGCAAAGGTGCCTCGGTAGTGGAGAGTACTGTAGTCGATATCTGCGTGTATCCGGATGAAGCAAAATCCGGCGGAGAACCGAGTATCGTGTTCTATTACGACGGTAAGGGTGCAAAAGCCGCCCAGGGCTGGAAGATCTACAATCCCCAGACTATGGTATTTGAGGACGGAATATTACGGTTGAACGGAGAAGAAAAGTACAGCTATGTCTCTTTCAATCACAAAACTGGCGATAGCCCTGTTCCTTTGGTAACTGCTTTGGATCAGAATTATCCCAATCCTTTCAATCCAATCACGAATATATCTTTCGTTTTGGGCTCGGATATGCCGGTGAAATTGGATGTTTTCAACATAAAGGGACAAAGAGTTACCACACTATGCGACCAGGATTTGCCCAAAGGTAAACACAGCATTCAATGGAGCGGTAGAGACATTGCCAACCGCCCTGTTGCCTCAGGTATATATTTCTATCGGCTCAGCAGTCCGGATGGAGTTCAAACCCGCAAGATGATGCTGATGAAGTGATGAGACCTGTAAATAATAAGCATGAAATCAATACCCTCCGCTTGCCCCTAGGGGCGGGCGGAGGGCTCTTTACGCTTCAGCTTATAGCTGTGTGGGCATTGTGTATCTTTTGTGTGAATACCCATGCCGCCATTTTGGGTGTGGCATTGGATGGCTCCCAACCTTACGGCGTTATCCAGGAAGCGATAGATGCCTCAGCTCATGGTGATACGGTATTGGTCTATCCCGGTAGATACATCGAAAACGTACGCTTCAATGGCAAGAACATCACACTTGCCAGCTTGGAGCTTTTATCCGGAGACAGAGATTACATCCACTCTACGGTCATTGATGGAAATCAAAATGGATCCGTTATCGTATCCAGGGATCATGAGTCCAATATCTGTATTCGGGGATTTACCGTTACAAATGGCAGTGGGTCATTAAACACCACCGGAACGAGTATGTATGGTGGTGGTATCATTATTAGTAACATGACAGGCAGCAGACAGGCATTTGTGAGCAATTGTATAGTTACAGGTAACAAAGCAGATAGTGGAGGAGGTATTTGCGGTAGTGGAATGATCATGCATCTGAGTGGTGTCTCCATTCACCGTAATACCGCGGGAAGTGGAGGTGGTATCTGGTATTATGGCTCATCAATAAACTCCTACAATACACACTTCGATCCCGACAACCGTTGCAGCATTTACAGCAATTATGCTGCTTTTGGTAGCGATATGTATTTTTACCAGGTAAATACCGTCCATGTGGTTGTAGATACTTTCACCGTGGCCAATCCCTGGAATTTCTACGCCACGGCGATTCCCCAAAGTCCAAACATCACCAATCCTTATACTTTTGATATCTTGCACACGGTGCATGAAGAAGTGAATCACGATCTTTTTGTAGCTCCCTGGGGGGACGACTCTAATAGCGGTCTCAGTCCGGATCAACCGCTGCGGAGCATATTCAAGGCAATGTACAATATTGCCTCGGATAGCGAAAATCCCAAGACGGTATATGTGGCAAATGGGCACTATTCGCCTTCTCTCAACGGGCAGCAATTCCCGATCCCGAGCAAGAGTAATACCAGCTTAGTAGGTGAATCAAGGGAGGGAACTGTTTTGGATGCTGAATTTTTAACACACATCCATACATCTCCTCCAGACACTCATAACTGGCATGTTATGAACTTTAGCATGATTAATGGAAAGAGTGGATGCGCAATTAGTCGAAGTGCTCATTATTCACTTTCTAATTTATTAATTGATAACCACATCAGTAATTTTACAGTGGGCATTGATGGAACTCATAATTACGGGAACATGCTTTTTAAAGATATCAAAATCAGCAGATTGAGTTCTGATGATATTGGAACTGTACTTGAAGCATTATCTTCTTCTGGAGAATTAACGATTAATAACCTCGAGATCACAGACTGTGAAGCCCCTTACTTGAGTGCAATCCACATATCTGCCGTTGATGAGTTGGATTTGACAATAGATGGCCTGGAACTTCATAATAATCGTTGTGTTTCCTCAGACCAATTTGCCTTCAATTCGATGTTCCAGATTTCCCCTTGGGATGATAATGCCAGCCGTTTACGCATCGACATCCGAAACTCAGCTTTTTATGACAATTATCAAAACTATGGCAATCCTATGAGCATGGCCAGAGCCTGGAACGATACTCTTTTTATCACTAATTGCACTTTTGCAGGCAATACCGGGGGCGGCGTTCCTCTTTGCGTGCAGGGAACAAGCATATTGACCAACAATATCTTACACAATCCCGGCAGCGTTTACCAGATTCTGGTGCCCAACAATACTTCTTCCGGGATCTTCAGTTCGCTTACTTTGTATAATAACAACATATTGGGCGGATACTATGGATGGCTCAGTGAAACTGCGCAAAATCCGGTGTGGTGGCTGACAGGCAACAGTGACGTTGATCCTTTATTTATCGGAGAGGGGAACCGACCATATCTGCTAAGTCCGCTATCGCCCTTGATCGATACCGGCAGGCAAGCGGCAAGCGGAGTAGTCGAAGATAGCAAGGATGCCGCGGGAAATGAACGCTATTGGGATGGAGATGGCGATGGGATTAGCATCATTGATGTGGGAGCTTATGAATACCAACCCATCTATCAGCCTATTGATCTCATGGCAGAAGCAACGGATAGACAGATCTTCCTTAGCTGGCAGATGCAGGCTCCCGAAAGGGGGTTGAGCGGTTTTCGGATCTATCGTAACGGTGCTGCCTACGCGGATATACTGGATCCCTCTGCGTATGCGTTTCGGGATTACAGCGCAGAGGAAGATACTCTGTATTACTATCTCACCGCCTTGTATGGCAGCGTGGAATCGGCAAGTTCAAACACAGTGATGGTAATCCTGAATTCATCCGCCAACGAGGATGAGCAATCAGTATCCGGAGTAAGTAAACTGTCTGTATCCCCCAATCCCTTCAGCGAGCTTGCGGTAATCACATACGAACTGGATAAACAAAGCGATACAGAACTGAAGGTCTATAACCTTAAAGGCCAGCAAATCAGAACATTGCACAAAGGTATGCAGAGCAAGGGCGAGCAAGTGTTAGCCTGGGATGGCTGTGACGATAGAAATCAACCGGTATCTTCTGGCCTTTACTTCTTGCGTTTAAAGACTGATGACGGCATAGTAAAGGCTCATAAATTGGTAAAACTGTAATACATACTACGGATCTGTGCCTCATCTTTGCACACAAATGCATGGAAAGTAGAAGCGGTGTTCCGTGCAAAGCTCCAATGATCCGTGTATCAGGTGTGTATCAGAGATAGAGACGGAGTATTGTGTCGCCCACAAGGGGCTTTGTATGGGTGTATCGCCCTGTCACGAGGGGCTCCGCTAAAGCTACGCACCCTCGCTATGAACGGTTTCGCCCTCTAGGCTCAGTTATCACCCCTGCCGGGGCTTTACCGGCAATCTTCTCCAAATCATTGCTGCGATTTGTACCTCGTGCCTCTGGCACGTTTACATCAGTTGAACGTTCCGCTTTGCATTTATTTGGGGGCACTGAAAACCACTCCACAAAACTCTTTGCGTTTCAGGCAAAAAAAGCCGGAACCGTGCAGGCTCCGGCCATCGTGTGCAATCTCATTTATTCATCAAATCTCAGCACCATAAATCTTGGTATCTGATTTCGATCTATCACATAAAGTTTGATGGTCTTACGACCGTCTTTCTCCATTTTTTCTTTGGCGGTAGCCAACACACTGTTGAATTCGCTTACGCTGTTTACCTCAGTGCCTTCAATTTGCAATATCACCATACCGGTCTGCAATCCGGCTTGAGAAGCGGGGGAATTTGCATCCACAGAACTCACAACCACGCCTTTATCGCTATTGATGTTCAACCGTTTGGCCAGAGCGCTGTCGATGCTTTCCACGCTGATACCGGTGGATATGGCCGTTTTCACTCCATTCTCCGTATTTAGCGCTACGCTGTCCTCTGGAAAAGCTTCCAGCGTTACGTTCAACACCTTTTCCTTGTTATCTCTCAAGATTTTTATTGGCACTTTGGATCCAATTGTAGCAGTAGCGACTGCGATCCGGAATCTGGCTACGTTGCTGATCTTTTCTCCAGAAATCTCCAGGATCACATCTCCTGCTTTTAAACCGGCGGTTTCGGCAGGGCTGTCCTTTTCCACCTTGGCAATCAGTACGCCTGCCACTTCGCTGAGATTGAAGGCTTCCACGAGGTCGGAAGTAATTTCCTGAGGCAGGATGCCAATGTAGGCTCGTTGAACTCTGCCGCTGGCCACCAGATCATTAACCACGCGTTTGGCGAGATTGATGGGGATGGCAAATCCGATGCCGATGTTTCCACCGCTGGTACTGGTGATGGCTGTATTTATACCGATCACTTCGCCTTTGATGTTTAGCAGAGGGCCACCGCTATTACCGGGATTGATGGCAGCGTCCGTCTGAATGAAATCCTGATAGAGCAACGCATTTTCACCACTCATAATGTCATAACGTCCCAAGGCAGAGATCACACCCAGTGTAACCGTACGTTCCAAGCCTTCGGCAAAGGGATTTCCGATGGCTATAGCCCATTCGCCGATTTCTAAAAGCGAGCTATCCCCCAAGGGGGCCACTGTCACATCTTCTCCTTCGCTCATTTTTATCTTAATCACTGCGACGTCGGTATTGGCATCCAAACCTACCACACTGGCAGTATAGGTTTTTTTGTCTGCCAGAGTAACGGTTATCTTGCCTTCACGACCCCGTTCTGCCACATGATTGTTGGTCATGATAAAGGCTTCCCGGGTTCCTTCATTGTATTCATAGATAAACCCGCTTCCCATCGAGGTTACCTGACGCTGGCGAGGTTGTTCGGGGGAAGGGAAAAAGAAGCGGAAGAAGGGATCTTCACCAAAGGGATTTATATTTTGACGGGTGCTCACCTGAGATTCCACTTTTATCTGCACAACCGCTTCCCTGACATCGCGAACTACTTTCACCACGGGACTCTGTCCATCTGCTCCCAACATCGACGAGCTGGCTTGTGCGCAACTGCTGAGGCTGATCAACATCAACAGAATTACCATGCTTTTTAATAATCTCATTTTGATCTCCTGTACCTAAAGTATTTCAAATATGTAAATATGAAAATCTACTCTAGTAGTCTCTTACCTCAAGGGTTCAACTACATTATATACTGGTAAAAGTGGGAAACCAAGCAAAAAATTTCAATATCCAAGCCAATCTGCAGATTACAGCATTTTTGTAAAGCAAAAAAAGCTGGAATTGAACCCCAAAAAACACGGTAGTTCAAGACACCTATGCTATCTATCTTTGTTAAAATAAGTTAAGGGGTGGCTTGGAATCGGGCAATACATAGAATCCAACTTAGATATTGAAGTCCAATTAATATATAATATATAGGTATACAATAAGATACATAAGGTCTAGTGAACTCCCATCGCGTTATCCGAGAGTTCTACTCCTTTTCTCCCTCTCTTGTAGCTCTTCATCACTTGGTCATCAAGCCTTAATCAAGCGTTAATTATTAAGACTTGATTAAGGGATGATTAAGACATGATTAACGCTTTCAAGACAGGGAGAAGGAGCGTATCACAGTTCTGAAGCACTTTGGAGAGTCACCCTTTTAAGTATACAGGCAAGTCCGTTGAAGATAGTACAGAGGAGAACGATGGATAAGTTATTGTCATACAGAACGATGGTTAATCCAGCCTATGGGATAAAGGAGGTGGAGTT
>JAQWBI010000016.1 GCA_028706475.1 Candidatus Cloacimonadota bacterium | reverse complement strand
GTTTCAACCCTTGGTTTGATGGATTGATGGATAAATACCCTGGCTTGGGTCTAATCTACAATGGAATAATAGCTTAGGACTCCAGTCCAGACTAGGATAACTAGCATATAGGCGATGAAATCGATGTAATTCTCCTAGATTTCATCATTTCAGACACTGGGGGATCACTCTATATAAAAGCAAAGATCATTATCTCTAGCAAATTGTCAATAATTATCGGTCAGGAACCCATCAGAAATCGCATAGATTCCGATAGGTACAATCCTCACATTTTCGTTTATTACTACGAACACTTGGATACCTACCTTTGTGGATAATGTCAAATATCTTATCCAATACGTGTAAAGCATATTGTTTCATGGCATCAGATATCTCTAATGGCTGCAGATGATTTTTTGATCTGACATAGACAATGTAAGCCATATTTACTCTTTTGCCAAAGTGTTCTTCGATCAACAATGAATACAAGGTTTGTTGCATCTTCAGGGTTTTATATATCCTATTTTCCCAAGAAGCCCATTTATAATCTAAGGGTGCAGCAAAACCATTCTTCAAAAGCAGCACTTCATCTACTTTTCCCACTAGACGTAGATTCTGAGAGCTCATATATACATCGGCAAGCTTCTCTTCTATTCCAATGCGTGACCGGATATAGTCTTTATTCTGCACCAGTTTCAACTTATGAATGTCTCTTCCTTTATTGACAAGGTGTCTCCGATGTTCATGCTGATCTATCCCTAGTACATTCATGTAGTACAAAAACCTTGGGCAGTACATATACTCCATAACTTCAGAAGGTGTAATGTATTGAAAATCCATAAGTCAGGTAAAGAGAGCTTTGATCTCATCGGTAATTAGTTTTCGTTCAAAGGCTTGACCCAGTAAAATGCAGGCGTTGAAATCTTCTCGGCACATGGGGAAAATATATACTTTGTCTTGATCGGGATTTAATAGGTCTTCGATCATGCTGCTTAGTTCTTTGATCTGAGTTTTATTCATTTCTCCCAACCATACTGAGTATTGAACCCGGTAGATTCCTGCTCTTTCACAGCATTTAACCACTTTATTCCTGGCTTTGTCTTTCACAATGTCGTACATTACCCAGGTTAACAATCCTCCTCCTCGCTAGACACATCACCGGTATGTGGATTAATGAAGTTCTCAAACTTTCGGCACACAGATGCTTCCAGATAGTTATCTTTTTTCCCGATCAGGAAGTTTGCAAAAGCATGAGCATCAGTTTGGATCATATCTATCTGTTTTCGGTTTTTATTTCTGTATCGGATAATCTGATCGAGGTACTCCAAAAAATATGGAGCGAAGAATTTTTTCCCTTCTGTACTAAGGGCTACTCCTTTGTACACGGATTCCAGATATTCGGGTTTGCACTTACTTCTGGTAAACATGTAAAACACAGGTTCATCGGCAAGGATTCTGTAGTTTTCGATGAAGTCGAAGACAAAGCTCTTCTTGTTGTAGTTATCGCTGTGCAACAAACCAATGTAGGGATCCAAGCCCGCTATCACCAATGCCTTTTCCGTTTTGGAATACAGAATTCCGTAGGCATAGTTCAAAAAGGCGTTGAAAGCATCTTTAGCAGGCCTTGAACTTCTTCCTGAAAACTTCCATGGATCTGGTAGCATCATTGCTAACAAAGAAAAATACACTCTCGATGCGCTTCCCTCCAAGCCCATAATTAACGGTGATAGCTCTTCCAGATTGCCATCAGCATTGAAAATGGAAACCGCATAATTCCGCATCAGTTCCATTCTTTGATTATCTTCTTCGGAGATCCAGTTCCTTTTTGAGAATAGAGTTTTTACAAATCGGTATTGATTCATTATCTTCAGACAAATCCAGCGTTTTATGAAATCTAAGCCCACAGCATCAGAGAGCATTTCCAATTGGCGCCTGCGAATCAGTACCGTGCTGCCAATTTTGGGAAACCATACCCTGGCATAAGGATTGCCATATTGATCCAGCATCACCACGTCAATATTGTGATCCATTGCCAATTGTATTGCGTCCGAGCTGATCTGCACGGCATTGGAAATCACTATGCTACTTATTTTCTGCGGCGCTACTTTCAGCTTTTTATCGTTGACGAATACTTCAAACATGTCATCTTTTTTACGTAAAGCAGAGCCGTATGTATTTAGGTGAAGTTCCATCTATAATGCCATCACTGAACCTGATTCCAAGGGTACCTTCAAAAATCCCGTTTCGCAGTTATATGCTTTTTCTATATCTACTAACGGGATGTAATACACTTTATCTTTAAATTTGTTAAAGTATGAGTTTTGAATACTGTAGTTCTTTATGTCTGATTCACTTAGGTTTAGCTGATATTTGCTCAAGAAATGATAGCATTTTTTCATCGCAAGACGGGCGTGGGATATTGCTTCATCTCCTATATTGGTTTGATCTAGAATCTCTTTGGCCGATATTAATTCTTCCATAGTCTGCTGTGCTTCTTCATTAAGTAAGATGTATAAGGATACAGTATTATACTGATCCTGTATCAGTCGAAATTCATTTATTGACAGCTGGTTGCGTCTACTTTGATCGTAATTAAGTTCTCCAATTGCTTTCATGATAGCTTGAGATTCTGCACCGAATTGTATACTTCGGTAGTATTCTTGGATAATATCGGCAAATTGATTACTTTCAATCTGCTTTCTATCAGATATAGCTTCATCGGTCTTTTGTAGCAGGTAGTTATCATATACATTGGCGTTGTATTTTTTCCCATCTTTGTGCAGACTTACTACTTGCATTACTCCCCCCAGTTCACCGAATTCTCCATGCCGATTGCATCTGCCGGCTACTTGAATGATGGAGTCAAGCGGACCTATATCTCTATATACTCGCTGAAAGCTCAGATCGACCCCAGCCTCTACAAGTTGAGTAGATACCAATATCACTCTTTTTCCGTTTTTCAGATTTGTTCGGACCTTCTGGATTCGTTTTAATCTGCAATATGGTATGTTGAGAGTTGTAAGGCAATATACTTGATATTTATCGCTGAAGCGCTGTTTCAGTATGTTATATAGGTCTATGGCTGATTGTTTTGTGTTCATGACAAATAAGGCGCTGGAAACATTGGATAAGTCTAGAGATTGAGCAAATTCTCCAAGGGTTTGAGGATTCGTACATATCTGTAAACTTACTCTATTGAACACACTCGATTCGAAAATTCTTGAAGGGCTCAATTCATGAAATGTGCCAGGTTCAAAGATAAAGGGCTGAGTGGCAGTACAAGAGAGAATTATAGTATCAAATCGCTCTGTAAGTACTTTAAAGAAACAACGCAGAAGCGGATAATACTTTGGAGGCAGGCTTTGAACCTCATCCAGCAGGATTATGGAATTCACAATATTATGAAGCTTGCGAACCAATGAGTTTCTTGAACCTATTAGGGAATGAAACAGTTGTACGAAAGTTGAGACAATACATGCTGAGTTCCATGAATTGGCTATCAGATTATCGTTTAGATAAGCATGCAAATCATAGTCTTCATCCTTGCGTTCTCTGGAAAAATCAACCAAATGATGGTGTTTCAGCAGTATATCCGGATTCTTGGCATCATTTCCATTATGGCTTAAGACATTTTCTACCTCATCAAAATTCTGATCGATAATGGAAGTATAAGGTAAACAATAGATCACTCGCCTTCTATGTTTGGAAGCTTTTTGTAATGCATCGGTAAACGACATACAAGCCAGAGTTTTCCCACTACCTGTCGGAGCGCTCAGAGCAAATCGCTTAGTCTCAATATCCATAACATCTGCAGCAGCATTCAGCAGTTTACTCCGAATTGAGTTCAATTCACCAGTACCGGGATTGAGACTGCTTAAGTAGTTTTGTGGAGAGAAAGATATATCTGCCTTCAGGTTGATGTCGATTTCCTGCTCAATACGAGCAGCATCGTGTTTGTCCGCGTCAATCAATACGGAGAATAAAAGATTCTGAATCAAGAATCGCTCTATGGCATCTTCAGCATCATCAAGTGGTCCAAAATCCTCAAGTCTGAATAATAGTGTTTTGATCTTGGATTTGTCCAGATTGGGCATTACGATACCATGATTGTTCAAAAAGGATTGCATATCTTCGTTTGCAATAATCTGTTCCTGAACGTCATGAAAGATAGCCAAAGTAGTGTTCAATAGTACTCCGTCTCTCAGGTTTTCCGATCCATACGAACTAAGATTACCATGATGCCTTTGAACGGCCTTAAAGGCTAGTAAGGAATATTCTCCTAAACTGGTATCCATTGATAATACTTCGTACAAAATAAGTGCAGATACAAGGCTGTGCTTTGTGTATGCGGAGCTATTTCCTCCTCTTACATGTTTTTGAAATGCTTTACTTGCCTTACCGATGTCGTGCATGAGGCCAGTAATGAAGGCCAGTTTACTTAAAGTATCCTTGTCTATTGCCCTGGTAAAAAGTGAAAGCCTTTGAATGCGGATTCTACAACCTATAGCAACATTTTCCAGATGTTCATGCAAAGGCTTTCGTTGATTATCTTTTGAGGCAGGGTGTGATATCAGCATTACAACATGGATATCCTTGTTCGTGTTTCGTTATTTAGTTCCAATACATTACAAAACATACCCGTAAGGCGCTTTCCGCTTGCTTCCATAAACACATCACCAAATCGGATAGAACGCCTGATAACAGATTTATTTTTACCATAATCCTCTGTTGTCTGTTCTAATGGCATACGTTCAATATTGATGATCAGGGAATCAGTATCAATACTCTTGATCTGTTCTCTTTCTACTGCGGAATCAAGGTAACGGGATTCCGGAACAGCGTGGATATCTTTATCTTGATAAGTCCGGACGTGATTTATCCCGGCACGGAATTGCCTCTGGCCCAGATAAATATCATAGCCCAAATCTTTATTGATAATTCTGTTCTCAATAGAGTCCAATTCTGTATGTTCCCCCTTTTTGAAGGCCACATACAAAATCCAGGCCAATTCTTTCCCATCCCGTGGCATCAATAGCTCCATTCGGCATTGTTTATGATCGGAAACGTCGTTTATCCCCGTATCATATCTTACGTAATTCATGGTGTAGAATTGCTTTTTAAAGCTTGATCCCGGTGCTATTGATATTGCCAAACCCAAGTTCTTAGAACTCATCAGCTTATAATATGAATCTCTTTTTTTTTGCAATATTGATGCTAATAAGCCACAAACAACAGTCCTGGGAGGGATGCTATATGTTAAGGAAGATGCGTTTGTATAGAACTTGCGAAAGTGCGCTAATGGGCCACTTAGCTGAAGTTCCAAGATAGTATCAAATCTATTGTTGTATTCCATCTTATCCCCCTGTCAAAGAAGGGATAACTCGTGTTTCCAGTTTGGATCGATAAAGATTCTTTCGAAGCCGGTAATCTCCAGTTGATCATCCTTAAAATAGTGAATTGCCTTGACTTTTGATTTGTTACTGCTCAGATAATCCACTAATTGATCGATATCTATAGTGAAGTCTTCCGTTTTACGAATAAGACGCAAGTCGTTTACTTTAGAGAGTCCAATCTTTAGCATAGGACGCAAGTCTTTTAAGAAACTCTGATTATCTATAAGTTCTATGCGAAGGTACAGTCGGGGATACTGCCCAGTCTTGGATCTGGTTCTAGCCAAAGGAATAGCTTTTATGATAGATTCATCCAGCAGCAAAATATCATCATCAGTGAGTTTTGTTTTTTCAGAGGCATTTGCGTTCACACTTCCCGAAAATGCAATTAGTGAATATTGAACACGATAGTCTTTACCGATACCCTTTCCGGATGAGAAACTTGAAGTAATGGTGCTACTATCTATCAGTTCAACTGGATTGAGTGAATATCCCCAATTAAACTGAACTGGACCTGTATAATGCCCTTCGTCGCGCTTATCTTCAGCTGTTACAGCACCGAACAATCTCACGTCTATTAGGTCGGTATGAAGTAGTTTCTGTTTCTTAATCTGTTCATTTCTTTCTTTGGCATCTTTAGCATTAGCTGTAACGAAGATTTCCTTGCCTTTGGCTGTTTCCAGGTAATCTCTGATGTAACGCTTCAAGCGGACATCAGATACCAGATTTGTAGAAGTATCGTAATCCATACGAGGTTTGTTCTCATCATCCATATCACCATTGGGATTACACATCAGAGCATCGTAGAGAAATAGGATCTCAGAATTGTTCTTAATCATTTTGTGCCTCCATTTCGGTATCGTTGTTGTCTTGAATTTCTTTCTTTTCTTTGCCTTTTAACAATCCTATATACTTGCGATAGGAGCGGCCGCTAAGGATATGGAATACCACTTCTTCAGGTGGCATATTCATATCCGACTCACATAAGCATTCTCGATAGTAGGCATCTAGCACAGGATCTGACCATACTTCCCAAACCAGACGCAGATCATCAATAACTGTTGAAATCGATTTTACTTTCTGTACTGGAATACCCCTCAAGTTTAGCTTATGAACCGCAGTGCGGTTTATTCCCTTTTGCTTTTGTGCATACTCCAGCTCATTCAGGTACCAGCCCAATATAAATAAACCCTGAGCAAAGTAGTTTTCCTCATACACATGAGGATGATTCTTGAAATACTCGAGCAATTCTTGGTTTTGCAGAGTAGTTGTCATAACTTTTTCCTCCATTTTTCTTATTCCTTTCAATAGCTTAAAGTTATCGAGATGCTTCATATAAAGACTCATTATATAGGGAGACAAATCCAAGCGATAGATAGAAATGTTTGAATTCTGGATCTTACCATGAAAGACATTCACAAAGCCTTTTAAGAGTTTAATCATGTTTATGGGTTGAGAGTATAGATAAGAAGACAAAAGTGTAAGCATGCTCCTGTTAATCTTCTGGAAGTCTGCTGGTTTCATATTGGGTCTTGACTGTTTAGAGGGGTAAATCATGAATTTCAAGTCCTCAAAGGACATACTGAAACTCTCATCGAATAATTCATGCAGCTTGTTTTCCAAGGATATACTACAGAGATTCTCGTACTTTTCAATCAAAGAGGGTAGGCTAATATTCTTGATCAAACGGTTGACGATAAACTCCTGACTGGTAGGACTGGGCTCATAATAGAAAAAGAGAGAGAAATTGTTGAAGCGATCCTGCAGATTTCTTAATATCGCAAGATTGCGTCTGCGGTCTTGATTGTTCTGTTTTTTTAACAATCTGGGGATTACTTTGATTTGCTCGGGATCAATTTCTTGTGTGTGATCCTTACTGTTTGCCTGGTATTTCAATTCCGGAAGAACCAGACAGCGAAGATTTATCAGATATGTGTTCAAGGAAGAAGAGGCAAAACTGGTGCCAACCGTGACCTGGTGATAACAATCCTTGCACGCTGTAAAAGCAGTAAAACTACGTTTTTCTTTCATGTTGTCAAAGAAGGGTTTATTAGAAATACCATAGAACTTTTGCTTTAGGGCAATATCACTGGCCAGATATTTGTCTGCTGAACATAGAGGACAATGTCTAAGCTCTTTTGAATCCGGGAATTTCTTATCTACCATATAATAGTACAAGACATCGATATAGCAAGACCTGATCTTCTCGATTTCATGTATCAGTTTCCCATCTATACTCAATGCATATGCTGGTCTTTCCCCGACAATATGAGCTAAGCTCTTTTCGAAGTATTTCTCTAATGCTTTATTATATTCTGCTCTCAGTTTCTTTTTTTCTTTTACTATTTCCTTCGCAGGGGTAACATCGTCTGTAACTTCCTGAATAGGATCAGGATAGGGGAAATCGGCTTGTAATTCTTTCGGAAGTAGTATATACTGTGGTCTTATACCGATTGTATCACGTATAAAAAAGCGTTGACCGATATTCTGAAGATAATCTAAACATTCATCAACTTGTTCCGGATAGCTCCATTTTATTTCACTACGATTCTTCTCTATGTACTCCATCAAAGCAAAAGAAAAAATTGATTTGTAACCGATATGAGACCCATATATATTGGGATCATTTGATGAATAATTTCTGAAGATCAGCTTTTTGGTGCATGTTCCAGGACTTATCTCATTATCTTGAACAAACGAGATCGCTTTGTTTTGTGTATCTAAATTCATACGAATCAATCTACCATACATTTGCAGATCTTTCTTTTTATTATGGAAAGAGCTATCATCTGCACAAAATTGACGGATAATATAAAGCTTTTGCTCTGAGGGATCCATATCATAGAATCCCTCAATAAGCATTCGGTTGTTACCAAGTAATCGATATATAGAGATCATAGCCGCTCCTTATTCCTAAGATGGTTGTTGAGACGAATTGAATGATGTGCTAATGTGAGTGGCAGACACCAATACTCCAAAACCTCGTGCCACTTGTTTACCCAAAGCCAAGTAGTCCGGTATTTTGAAGTTCATGGAAAATCTTCCCGTAAAACAATGCATGGGGATGTTATGAAAATTGCGGGATACAGTATTGAACGAGCCTTCCACTTCTACGGCATCCATATCCGGAACAGTGTACGAGAAAGCCTTGGAAATGGTGAGCAGATTGCCACGCAGGATCTTTAGTAAGCGGGCATTTTGGTCGATGGTGGTGGTCTTGATATATTCCCTGTAGTTCTCCTGGTTCAAAGCCATCCAGGGAGAGAGAAACCGGTAGGATTGCATGTCCTCACATTGGCCGAATTCTTCTTGGCGGATATCCACCAAAATCTCGTTTGCTGGCATGTAGCTATTCCCAATCCTGATATTATGGTTATCCAGGATTATCCTTTTCAGGGAATTTACTCCCTCTCCGATTCCGATCAAAGCAGGATGGCCCTTGTATATCCTATATTGAATACCAGGATACCTATAAGCGCTCTCGCCAGGTTCAGGATGATTGTGAAAGATGGAATCATCTGCATATTTATGGGTGAAATATCCGCGTAACTTGGGGATATCGAAGGCTTTCAGTTCAAGATCCGTGAATGCCACCAACACATATTCCACTGTAATCATAGAACATCTCCTCTTTCTTTTTTTGTGGGTGCAAACTACCAACGATTTTGCTCTTATAGAATACAATAACATAATTGTAACACTATTGTATGGGTGTCAAGCACAAAAAGTGTTCAAGTCCACAATTGAACCTTTTTTCTGTTGAAATATATCCACAGTTGGAATACATTGGGCTATTATTTTCCACTGTCTGCCCTGCATTGATCAATATCTTTCGCACTAACCCAAAACGGTCATCAGAAGCAAAGCAACTCTCTATGGCACAATCTCCTTCCCCTGTTACTGAAGGAGATTTGAAGCAGATATAAAGCTGTTATAAAGCAGTGGTCACTCGATGATAACCCGATGATATCTGCTTTATCTCTGCTTAATGTATGAAGGGTGAATGGCACGCAGATTGCGCAGATCAAACTGATTTACACAGATTATTGAGGGGTGAAGGAGACGGATCGAATTCTCATCGCAGTACCACCAACTGCAACACTGCAGTACCCATAAATAGCGAGTATATAACCAATTTGAACCTTGACAAAGCCATTCACGACCATTTTTTTATTGACAGAAAAGGCAGCATGGGAAATGATGATAAAACGATGTGCGCCCTTAGCTCAATTGGATAGAGCATCTGACTACGGATCAGAAGGTTAGGGGTTCGACTCCCTTAGGGCGTGCCACTTTTTTCTCTTGCCAGCATTTGCTGGCTTTTTTTATTGGTGCAATATGGATAAGAAAGAACACAGCGGAAAACGAAGCGGAAACCTGATCCTGCTCTATAGGATGATGTTCCGCTATTGGCCCTACATCCTTGCCGGACTGGTATTCATGGCTCTGTATGCCTTGTTCAGCGGCGTCAGCATCACAGCACTCATTCCCCTTTTCGACTTTGTGTTCAATCCAAACAAACCTGAGCTTATTTACCATGATGCACCGCAGATAATTGGCGCGATCAAGGTAGCGCTATCGGACTACATGGCTACACAGGGTTCAATCCTGCAGATATCTTCATTATCGGAGCTTGCACCCCTGTGGGAAGATCTGAAAGAAGTGATGTTGTACAGCGATTCATTGTCTCTGTTGTATTTGCTCTGCATATCCATAGTCATCGTCATCATATTGAAGAATCTGGCATACTTTGCCAATCGCGGCTTCTTTGTATTGTTGCGCGGCAGAACGATCCGGGATATGCGTGGGCACATGTTCAGGCGTTATCTGAATCAAAGCCTGGAGTTCTACAGCAAAAATCAAGTGGGGGATGCCATCGTACGCATGGTGAACGACGTGGAGATAGTCTCCAATCAGTTCATTTTTGCCACCTTCAACAGCATTCGCGATCTCAGTACTGTAGTAGTCTATATGTATATAGCTATCTATCTGAATCCCAAGTTGTTTGCCTATAGCATCCTGGTAGTGCCGCTACTCACTTTCACCATCGGGTTTTTGGGAAAAAAGATCAAGAAATACTCCCGCCGCATTCAAAACCAGATTTCAGCGATGTTCAGTGCCGTGGAAGAAGTGTTGAACAGCATCAAAATCGTGAAGGCATTTCGCCGGGAGGACGAGGAGTACCGGGAGTTTTGCAGGATCAATAACAAGCATCAGAAGCTGTGGCAAAAAGCACAACTCTACAGCGCAATGAACGTGCCGCTTTCGGAGCTGAATTCCGCCATTACCGGAGTAGTGGTGGT
Source organism: Candidatus Cloacimonadota bacterium (assembly GCA_028706475.1). NCBI lineage: Bacteria > Pseudomonadati > Candidatus Cloacimonadota > Candidatus Cloacimonadota bacterium. The sequence goes on along the minus strand of JAQWBI010000016.1, from coordinate 29,418 downwards.
GATCATCGGCGGTGGTATGATCCTGGATCCCGCGGGGGATTTTTCCCTGGGAGATTTTACTGCCTTTCTCTTTGCTGTGTTTTCCATGTTGCACCCCATGAAGAGCATCACTCAGCTCTACACCGAGATCAAGAAAGCCACGGTTTCCCTGGATCGCATCGCCCTGGTACTCAATCAGGAATCCAATATTCAGGACGATGAACACGCCGTTAGCAAGACCGATTTCACGCGCTCCATCGAGTTTCGTGAGGTCAGCTTTTGGTACAAACCAGGCAAACCGGTGATCAAGGGCTTGAATCTGGAGATACCCAAGGGTAAGAAAATTGCCTTTGTGGGTGCCAGCGGAGGCGGGAAGACCACCGTAACAAACCTGATCAACCGGCTCTACGAAGTGAAAGAGGGGCAAATCCTGCTGGACGGCATCGATATCCGCCACATCAAGCTGGACGACCTGCGCAATCTCTTTGGCGTGGTGACCCAGGATAGTGTGCTCTTTACCAAGACGGTGCGGGAAAACATTTCTTATGGCAGCAAAAAAGAGCTTAGCGATGCTGAAATCCGCAGCGCTGCCAGGATCGCTCACGCGGATGAATTCATCGAGACTTTCCCTGACAGCTACGATCAGATGCTGGATATAAAGGGTTTGAACCTCTCCGGAGGACAAAGGCAGAGGCTTTGCATAGCCCGTGCCATCGTGGGAAATCCGCCCATATTGATCTTCGATGAAGCTACCAGCGCATTGGATACGGAGAGTGAACGCATGGTGCAAGATGCCATTGATGAAGCCACCAAAAACCGCACTGTGATCCTGATCGCACATCGGCTTTCCACCATCCTTGCGGCGGATAAGATTGTGGTGCTGGAAGGCGGCAACATCATCGACAGCGGCAGTCATGAAGAGCTTTTGCAGCGTTGCGAGAGATATCAGACCCTGTACAATCTACAATTTAATAGCTAAAGGAGCAGCCATGAAGATTAGCGGTTTTTCCTTTGTACGAAACGGCGAAAAGCTGTATTACCCTACCGTGGAAGCCATCCGCTCGATATTGCCCATCTGCGATGAATTTGTGATTGCGATCGGTAAAGGAGATGAGGACGATCACACACGAGAATTGGTGGCTGCCATCAGAGATCCCAAGATCCGCATCATCGATACTGTGTGGGAAGAAAAGTACTGCCATCGCGGAATGATCAACAGCTATCAAACCGATATCGCGATGAAGGAGTGCTGCGGCGACTGGCTGTTCTATGTGCAAGCAGACGAAGTGGTGCACGAAAAGTATCTGCCTGCTATCAAAGCCCGCTGTGAAGAGCTTTTGCATGATACGGAAGTGGAAGGCTTGCTCTTCAAATACCGGCATTTTTGGGGCGATTATCGGCATTATCACAGTGGTCACGGCTGGTATCCCTGGGAGATACGCATCGTACGGAATCTGCCCAATATTCATTCGTACCAAAGCGCGCAATCTTTCCGCTGGTTCGAACACTACGACAATCCGCGTCAGGAAACCGGAACCCGCAAGCTGAAAGTAGCAAGCGTGGATGCATACATTTACCATTATGGCTGGGTACGGCCGCCGCATCTGATGCAGAATAAACGCCGGGCGCTGGACAGCGTGCATTGGGGCAAAGCCAGGGCAGAGAACTACTATGCTTCGGTGCCGGATTATTTTGACTATGGGCCTTTGGATCGTCTGGCAATATTCACAGAGACTCATCCGGAAGTGATGAAAGACATGATCTCCCGTTTCGATTGGGCCGATAAACTGCAGAGCAGCGGTAAGCCCCATCCCGGCAGAAAGCCGCATAAACACGAGCGTCTTGGCATTCGCTTGCTGTCGCTGCTGGAAAAGATTACCGGGCCCATTGGTACTTTCAAGAACTACATTGAGCTAAAGCGATGAAAGCAGTTGACGGCATTCAGAAAGACAGGATAAGCATTGTTATCACAGTATATAACCGTTTGAACCTGTTGCGAAAATGCCTGCAATCCATATTGTGGCAGAGCCGGATGCCATATGAAGTGGTGTTGAGCGATGATGGCTCCGAGGAAGATCCGCTGCCGATTCTGAGAGAATTTCGGGAGAAATTTAGCGGTAAGACACGTTATGTGCGGCAGGAACATCAGGATTTCAGAGCAGCGCGGGTACGCAACAACGGTGTTTCCGTATGCAGCGGCGACATCATAGTATTTCTGGATCAGGATATCGTGATTCCCCCAAAGTATCTGGAGAGCATTTTGCAGTCACTGAAGGAGGGGCGCTTCCTAAGCGGATACCCCGTGCGCCTTAGCAAGAAGCAGACTGAGGCATTGCTGCAGCAAGACCTTACCCGCAGATCATTTAAAGATCTGGTCTCAACAGAGCAATACCGAAAGATCCGGCAGCAATGGCGCAAAGACTATTTCTATTATATCACGCAGTCTCTTGGGTTGCCCTATTGCAAAGGGGTAAAGCTTCGCAGCGGAGTCTCGGCAATGCATTTGCCAGATTACCAAAGGGTAAATGGATTTGATGAAAGCTTTGTGGGTTGGGGAAATGAGGATGATAACCTGGGTAAAAGGCTGAAAGCAAGCGGCCGGGTGGGTTATAACTTCGTAAAGGATCACTTTCCATTGCACTTGTATCACGAGCCTTATCACACAGAAGGCGAGCGGCGCAATAGGAATCATGCCAGAAAGAAGGCGGATCTCATCACAAAGACATCGTTCTATTGCGATATGGGGTTAGACGCCCGTCGGGATGACCTTTTAGTGGATATGGGGGACTAGCTTATGCAAAAGCTCTCTGCTGTGCTGATCACTAAAAATGAAAGTGCGAATATCGAGGATTGCCTGAAGAGCATTGCCTGGGTGGATGAGATAGTTGTGTTGGATACCGGCAGCAAGGACGATACTATCGCCAGAGCAGAGGCTATGGGGGCAAGAGTGGAGCGGTTGGAAACCTGGGAAGGCTTTGGCAAGGCCAAGGGGCAGGCAGTTAGTATGGCAAGTAACGATTGGATACTATCCATAGATGCCGATGAACGCTTGAGTCCCAGTCTACAGGAGGAATTGATTGCCCTTCGTGAGCGGGATTTTGAAGGCAAGGCCTGGCATATCAAGCGCCTTAGTTACTATCTGGGCCGATCGATCCGCTATTGCGGCTGGCAGAAGGATGCTCCCTTGCGGTTGTTTAACCGAAAATATGGTGGCTTCAACGATCTGCAGGTGCACGAAGGGATTCGCGTAAGCCAGGTAAAAGATACTTGCCGTTTTCTGATGCATCACTATACATATCCTACGGTAGAAAGCCATTTTGAGAAAATGCGACATTATAGCGCATTGGCACAGGTGCTCCCGGAAAGCTCCGTCTTTGCCGGACTGAGGGCAGCACACAAGTTTATAAAGATGTATATTCTTCAGCTTGGTTTTCTGGATGGCTATCCTGGCTATCTGCTATGCAAAAACTCCGCCTGGGGTATATGGCACAAGTATCACCGATGAAAGAAATTAGGGTATTGCATGTAGATACCGAACGCGGTTGGCGGGGAGGTCAGCAACAGGCCTTTTATCTGCATGAAGGTCTGTGCCGGTTGGGTATCAAAAGTGATTTAGTGTGCCGGAGGGGATCTGAAATGCAGCATCGGCTTAGGCGGGAACATCTGCCGGTGAAGCCCTTGCCCTTTAGGGGAGAGCTGGATCCACTGGCGGCATTTCTGCTGGCACGTTATGCCAGGGCAAAGCGATTCAACATTCTGCATTTACACAGCGCACACGCTTTGGGCTGGGGTATAATGGCAAAGCTCTTTGTTCCTTCATTAAAAATTGTAGCAGCGCGCAGAGTGGATTTTGCACTATCAAAGAATTTCCTCTCCCGGCTGAAGTATAGGGGTAGATTCACCAATGCTGTAGTGGCGATCTCTGATAACATCCGTAATGTGTTGCTGAAAGATGGCGTGACGCCGGACAAAATCCGCCTCATCCATAGCGGAGTGGATGTCACGCGTTTCGATAAGGATCAGGTATCACCAGGCTTCAGAGCGCATTGGCAGATACCGGAAGATAGCGTATTGATAGGCACTATAGCCGCATTTGTGTTTCACAAGGATTATCCGAATTTAATCCAAGCTGCGGCAATAGCGCTCGCTAAAAATCCCAAGCTACACTTTATGGCGGTAGGAACTGGTGAAAGGCTGCAAGCCATGCAGGACTTGGCACAAGAGCTGGGGATAAGTGAAAAGATTTGCTTTGCGGGTTCTCAAAAGAGTGTAGGCGGCTTTCTGAAAGCATTTGACATCTTTGTGCTGGCATCCAAAAAAGAAGGTTTGGGCACTTCGGTGTTGGACGCCATGAGTGTTGGTTTACCGGTGATCGGCACCAGAGCAGGCGGTATCCCGGAGATGATAGAGCATGGCATCAGTGGAATGTTGGTGGAGAAGCGCAATCCTGATGCTCTGGCAGAGGCGATTTTGACGCTGGCGGAGGATGCATCTCTGCGGCAAAAGCTGGGTGAAGCTGCACTGAAACGGGTACAGCAGTTTAGCAAAGAGCAGATGACACAGAGAAATCTGGATTTGTATAAAGAACTGTTATGAAGAGAATTTTGATAGTGCAAACCGCCTTTATCGGCGATGTGATTTTGATAACTCCGTTGATCCGAGCAGTCCGGGAGCTGTATCCCGATGCGGAAATTGATGCCCTGGTGGTGCCCGGAGCGGCTAAGCTTTTGCAAAACAACCCCCATCTGCACAATGTGATCAGCTATCCCAAACGCAAATACCCTCTGAAGAGCATGATGCAAGTAGTTCAAATCCTGAAAGCCCGGCATTTTGACCTGGCGATATCTCCACATAGCTCGGGCAGAACGCATCTGCTGCTATATCTGGCAGGTATTCCGCAGAGAGTGGGCTTCGACAGGGGAACAATGCCCTGGCTGCTTACGCTCAAGACAATGCATCCCAAAGGGATTCACAAAGCGCGTAAGAACCTGGAGTTGATGAAACTATTGAGCGAAAGGGAATTTTCTGTTCAGACCGAGCTCTTCCCTTCAACGCAGGATCAGGAACTGGCTGAGGATTTGCTGATGGTTTTGGAGGGGAATCCGATCATCGCCATGGCGCCCGGTTCGGTGTGGGCTACCAAATGCTGGCCGGTGGAGTATTACGCATCGCTTGCCGCGGCATTGATGGACAGGGGCTTTAGCATCGTTTTGATTGGCGCTCCGGAAGACCTACCGAAGTGTGAGATAATCAAAAAAGAATGCCCGGACGCTTTGATCCTGGCTGGCAAAACCAATCTGTTGCAAAGTGCAGCGATACTCTCGCGCTGCAAAATGCTGATCTGCAACGACAGCGGCGCTCTGCACATAGCCAATGCCATGAAGACCAGAGTTACTGCCTTTTTTGGACCTACGGTACAGCGCTTTGGATATTTTCCTTTTGGACCAAAAGACAAGGTGTTTGAAGTGGATATTCAGTGCCGTCCCTGCAGCAGTCATGGCCCGCAGAAATGTCCTTTGAAGCACCACGATTGCATGCGCAGGATACATTACACGGATGTTTTAAACTACATAGAGGATAGCTTTGCATGAAGGATCTATATGTTCTAACCGGTTACGACGACTTTATCGGACAGACCCGCAAGCCCTGGATGAGCATAGAAACTAAGCTATTCATCGATGAATTGCACAAATGCGGATTTCAGGTGCATATACACGGCTTTCATGAAGTGATAAACGGCAATATCTCACCCCAAAACCAGGATATCTATTATACTTTTAGCCATCGGGACAATCTACGGTATTACATCCGCGATTGCCTGTTGTATCTGCAAGCCAGGGGAAACAGGCTGTTACCTCCGCTGGAGCTATTTCTGTGTCATGAAAACAAAGGCTGGCAGGAGCTTTTGAAGCAGAAGCTGGATATTCATAGCCTGGATTACTACTATTTCAGTTCCAAACGAGAGATGGATTATTTCAATTTGAGTTTTCCCATGGTATTTAAGACCTTAACTGGATCAAACGGAACGGGAGTAGCGCTGGTGCATAGCAAAGAAGATGTGTATAAACAGCTTGATAAGCACGAAAAGCATCCGGGGGCGATACAAAAGCTGGATTTCTGGCGGCGGAAGCATCTACGCAAAAACAAACAGTTTCCAGGCTACCCCGGCTACGATGTATATAAGGATGCTCTGTGCTATGCTGATTACATTAGTAAAGAGATACCCTTTATTTTGCAGCAGTTTGTCCCCGGCCTCAATTTTGACTACCGGGTGATAGTATTGGGAGACAAATACTTCATTAGCAAGCGCCACACTAGGGAAGGAGATTTCAGAGCCAGCGGAACCAAGCTCTTCGATTTTACGATATCGAAACCCGAGCCGGCCTTGACTGCAGCAAAAAAACTCTTTGAAACTTTCAATTCACCCTTCCTCGCTGTAGATTTGGGCGAGGACGATGCCGGCAACCTGTATCTTTTTGAATTTCAAGCTCAGCATTTTGGGATAAACATCATCGTAAGAGGCAAAGGTTACTATACTTTTAGCGATGGAGAATGGGTATTCAAAAACAACGATGCTATGTTTGAACAGCACATGGCTCGCAGCATTGCCTGGTATCTGCAATAATGGTATTTTCGTATTATCTACTCAAACCTATTTACAGTGCGGCATGGCAGCTATTGAACCTGCTGAGAAAGCGCAGAGAGACTGTGTTTTATTGTCACACTCCGGTGGATTTGGAGATCTGGCAACCGGTGCAGAAATACCTCAAGCCCATCCCTATCGTTACCGATAAAGCTGATACGTTCAAATACCTGAAGAGTAGTGGCATATTGGTGCGTAGATTGCCTGTGTTCCCCAAAGCCGTGATCATGTGTCGGGTTTCCGCACACAAATTTCCGTGTTCCCGCGTGATCAAGATCGGCATGATGCATGGTGCGTATCATTTCAAACGCCGTACTTCGGCAAAAAACTATTTGCCCTTTAGCCTCTATATGTTCAGCTCGCAGAAGGATCTGGACAATGCCGTGGAGATTGGAGTGCGTTGCGGAGCTGTGGGCGGATATCCCAAGCTGGATCCCTATCTGCCGCCAAAACCAGTGACAAAAGTAGCTGAAGCAAAACCAAAACTGCTATTTACCGCAACTTACGACAGCAGCGGCATGAGCGGGATTGAACTTTGGATAGACCACCTGCAGGAGCTGGTGGATAGATACGATATAGCCGTGAGCGTGCATCCATGGACAAATCCTGACTACATCAAACGTTTGCGGGAACTCAAAGGAATCCGATATATTGAGGAAAGTCCCCTGCAGTATATTGCAGAAGCCGATGCCTGTATTGTAGATACATCCTCCATCATCGCCGAGATATGCGCTCTAGATAAACCAATGGTAAGCTGGAGGCTGCCCGTAGCGCGCCGTTCGGTGCCGGAAGTGTATGACATCATTTCTGATATCAGCATCCAGATAGAGCGGTTTGGAGAGCTGGAAGGTGCCATAAAGCGCGTGTTGGAGCACCCAGGAGAGCATTCCATACAGAGGCAGAAAGCAAACGCCATCTTCTTTGATGCTCTGGATGGTAAAGCGGGAGAGCGCGCGGCAGGGCAGATCACAAAACTATTACCGGAATTGAAGCTATGATGCTGTGTGATGCCCATTGTCATCTGGCAAACCTCTCGCAGATGATGCCGCTAAAGCCGCTACTTGAAGAATCACTGTCGCAAGGCATCAGCCACTATCTTTCCTCAGCACTTTGCAAAGAGGATCTGGAGTATTATGCACAAAACCGGGATCAAAAGGGAATTTGTCTGCGTTATAGTGCGGGAATCCATCCCTCTTTCGATGAATGTGATCTGGAACTAGCAGACTTGCGCAGGCTATGCGAGGAGAAACTGGTGTGGGCAATAGGGGAGATCGGGCTGGACAGGAACAATCCGGATAAACAGGAGATGCAGGATACTTTTATCCGGCAGCTTGAGCTTGCCCGTTCATACAGTCTTCCGGTGGTACTGCACATCGTTGGGCATCAGCAGGAAGCCTATAACATCCTGAGCCGCTATCCCTTACGTTATCTGATGCATGGCTATGCTGGTAGTGTGGAAGCCTTTCAGAGCTTCTTGAAGCTGGATTGTTATTTCACAATCAGCGAACGCATCTTAAGAGAGGATAAACGCATGCTGCTGAAGGCGATGCTGGATAGTGGGCGCTACCTTTTTGAGACTGACATCACCCGCTATTATGTGCAGGAGGGAGAGCATAATCCGCTATTGAGGCTTAAGAACGTTATTGCTCGCAGCGCAGAACTCTCCGGGATTCCGGTGGATACACTAACAAAAGAGCAGGCGATAAACTGTAAGCGCCTTACCGGATATGACTTATGACGGATTTTTCCAGAACCGAACTGCTGGTAGGCACAGACGCCCTAAAGAGCTTGGCGTGCAACACGGTATGTATTGCCGGTCTGGGCGGAGTAGGGTCTTATGCTGTTGAAGCCTTGGCCAGAGCAGGCATCGGGCAATTTATTCTAATCGATTTTGATACTGTGAGTCCCAGTAACCTGAATCGTCAATTGCTCGCCACCCTATCCAGCATCAGTAAGCCTAAGACTGGACTGATGCAAGAGCGCATTCTGGAGATCAACGCAGAGGCGAAAGTTACCAGCCATCAGGTCTTTCTGGATGCGGAAAACAGAAATGAGCTAACCAGGGATGCGGATTTTGTGATCGATGCCATCGATAGTCTGGGCCCCAAGATCGGGCTCCTGGAATATCTCGCAAGAAACGGTAGGCGCTTCATCTCGGTGATGGGTGCCGGAAACAGGCTGGATCCCTCCCAAATCCACTTGGACAAGATCAGTAAAAGCTACAATTGTCCCCTTGCGCGCAGAGTCCGTAAGTTTCTGCGCCGCAGAGGAGTGAAGCTGGACTTTCCCTGTGTGTATTCCTCGGAGCTTGCCCTGGATACGCTGGACGATGTGGAAAGCAGTGATGAACTGATAATTGAGCGAGGCAGACAGCGGCAGACGATTGGTTCCATCAGTTATATGCCGGCGATTATGGGCATGATGGCGGCAAGTTGGGTGATTCGATCCATCATCGATAAATATACTGTACAACCGCGGACGAAGCGGAGTGCATTCGTTTGAGTTTCACGCAGATTACGCAGATTTTGTAGCGGCGCTCTCCAGGCTTAGGTGCGGCACCACCATTATTCAGCATTCATTTCTTCATCTTTTACTTGAAAACGAGCGCAAGCAAGTATTCAACGGTGCGTAGCGCCGTCAACTGCAGCACTGCAACACAAGACAACTCCGAACTAAGAGCCTCCCTCCCCATTCATTTGACTACGAGTGAAAGCGAGTACTTTTGCTCTACAGACAGAAGCGTTTTACCTTTCGCAATTGCCCTGTTTTAAAGCAGATATCATCGGGTTATTATCGAGTGAGCACTGGATTATAACGCCTTTATATCAGCTTCGGCACTGCTTGAATAGCACGGAGATATCGCAGATCATGGGGATTTGATAAGTGATCATCGCACCTCTGCGGCACAGTTCTACAGCGGAACGAAGTGGAGTATTCAACCAGCAGTCGGCATTTGTGGCGGACAGATGGTGCTTGCGTATCAATGCTAAGAGGAAGCCAACTCCCTCAATCCTTAGTGTTTTGCATCAGCCAGGAGCAAAATTTCGCCAAACCCTCCTCAAATTCGGTTTGGGGCTTGTAATGTAAAGCTTCTTCTGCTTTGCTGATATCAGCATAGGTACACTCGACATCACCTGGCTGCATGTCCTTACAGCGAATCTTCGCTTTCTTTCCCAAAGCATGCTCCAATCTCTTAATCATATCCTGCAGAGTGATAGGGCTGGAATTGCCCAAATTGTATATCTCATACAGCTTTTCGCTGGAATCTTCCAAGCGTTCAATAGCTTTTATTACACCCTGAATAATATCGTCCACATAAGTATAATCTCTTGCGCTGGAGCCAGATCCGAACATGGTGATAGCTCTATCAGCCAATATATCCCGGGCAAACTTGTGAATCGCCAAATCCGGGCGCTGGCGCGGACCATAAACTGTGAAAAACCTAAGACAAATAGTGGAGATATCGTGGAGATAATGCCATGTATGACACATCAATTCCGCTGCTTTTTTGCTTGCGGCGTAGGGAGAAATGGGATTGTCCACCGGGTCACTTTCCGAGAAGGGTACCCGGTTGTTTCCGTACACTGACGAGGAAGACGCAAAAACAAGCTTGTTTACGCCATAAGCGCGGCACATTTCCAAGAGTCGCAGCGTTCCCATGAGGTTTACGTCATAGTACAAATCCGGATTTTGGATTGAGGGGCGAACTCCTGCCATGGCCGCTATATGGATCAACATATCGATATTATTGAAGGAGAATATATGATTCAGTGCTTGGGCATCCCGGATATCGGCTTTGATAAAGCTGAAATTCGGCTGAGATAGCATATTTCGCAGATTTGCCAGCTTGATATCAGGATCGTAGAAATCACATAAATTGTCCAGGCAGATCACTTCTCCGCCTTGCTCCAATAAGGCTTCGCAAAGATGAGAACCGATAAAGCCCGCACCACCGGTTACCAGATATGTTCGTTTCAGAATACTAGTCATCATACAGTCCAATAATACACGGATTCTTGATCCACAAATTTCTTTACAAGATTTATTTATCTTGGTTTCTGTCAAGAGATTCCCCGGTATCGTCAAGGATAATGAGATAAAGTGTCTTGGAACATTGCCATCCGCAATGCAAAACTTGGAGAGCCGGATTGGAATCGTATCAGATATCGAAAAGACAACTGCCATAATCGGTGGAATTGTGGAATGATTTCCACAATTCCAGATAAGGGGGCTATAGTGCGTATTGCTAACAATCTGTAAAATATGGATATACATAAAATCACGTTTTAGCCTGAAGTTTGCTCTGTATATATAAGACTCCTTATCGGTATCCCCTGCCGATAAACGTGGATGAAGAACCCACGATGAGCAACCTCCTAAGTCAAAATCCCGTGCCCCTCCACCAAGAGGGGCACGATATTGATTCAAATGGCTCCTGCAGCAGGATACAAAAAGAACCCGGAACAACAAGTGATCCGGGGCTTAATGGTTTATCACAGATATTTTTACACCATTTGAATAGCCTTTTTGGGGCATTTGGCTACACACTGTTCGCAGCCGATACATTTATCCTTATCCACCGCATGAACCTGTTTCAATTCACCGTTTATGGCTTGAACTGGGCAGACCTTAGCGCAGATAGTGCAGCCGATGCATAGTTCCGGATTGATATCTGCTTTTTTGCGTTGTCCCGCCATGAGATCCAGGATAGTCTTAGAGGGGCAGACTGTGGCGCAGAGGCCGCAATTGATGCACTTATCATAATCGATGCGCGCCAGGTTGTTTTCTACCGTAATGGCTTGAACAGGGCATTTGCGGGAGCAGATGCCACAACCGATGCAGGGATGAGAGCTGCCGCACACTGCTTTAGCGTCCGGCCCCTTTTCTTTGGAGGAGCATTTGATGAATACTGTGCGATTGATGGGAACAAGCGTGATGAGATTGCGAGGGCATGCTTTCACGCAGGCACCGCAACCCGTACATTTGGAGTAGTCTATCACCCGCATTCCATTGGCATCGATGGAAATCGCATCAAACAAGCAAGCTTTCATGCAGTCATTTAAGCCCATACAACCCCAGCTGCAGCTATTGGGCCCGCCAGCGATGTTTGCAGCAGACTTGCAGGATTCCACACCTTCGTAGTTGTATTTCCAGCTGGTGTTGTTATAGCCACCGCAGCTGCAATGAATTACGGCTACTTTCTGTTCCATCGCTCCAGTATCCTGTCCCATTATCTTTGCGATCTGAGCCGCCACTTCCATACCGCCAGGGGCGCATTTATTCACGGCTTCGCCTTCATTTACGATGCGTTCTGCGTAACCTGCGCATCCTGCCGCTCCGCAAGCGCCGCAATTGGCGCCGGGCAGGGTAGAGAGCACTTCTTCTACGCGGGGATCGATCTTCACTTCAAAGACTTTGGATGCGAAGGCGAGGATAAGGCCGAAAACCAGCCCCAGAGCGCCGATTATTATTACCGGTATTCCTATGGTAGTGAACATGGAGGCAGATTGTAATAATATAAAAGTCACATTTCCTCCTTAGATGTTGAAGCCCATGAAGCCGTAGAACGCCAGAGCCATTGTGCCTGCCAATATTAGAGCGATGGGCATGCCTCGCATGGCTTTGGGCAATTCCACTTTTTCCAAACGCTGGCGGATACCTGCCATTGCCAGCAGCACAAAGGTGAAGCCCACTCCGCTGAAGAAGCCGTTTAAGGTACTATCCAAGAAGTTGTAAGGAGTGACGCCATCACTGCGAAAAGCCTGGGTATTGATAATAGCAACGCCCAAAACGGCGCAATTGGTTGTGATCAGAGGCAGATACACTCCCAAGGATTTGTACAGTGCCGGAGCATTCTTCTGGATCACCATTTCCACAAACTGAACCAGCGCAGCAATGGTAAGGATGAAAGCTATGGTTTGCAGATAGCTCAATCCGTAGGGCAATAACAAATACACATTGATCAGGAATGTAAACGCACTGGCAAGCGTCATTACGAAGATTACCGCCATGCCCATACCCATTGCGGAATCAAGCTTTTTGGATACTCCGAGGTAGGGGCAAAGTCCCAGGAAACGGGAGAGTACGAAATTCTGGATGAAGATGGCGGTCATCGCCATCACGAATAGTTCACCAAAGTATCCCATTATTTCTTCTCCTTCAACATGTTAATCAGCGCCATCAAGAAGCCCAGAGTGATAAAAGCTCCGGGAGCCAGGATCGCCATCAGCATCGGATCATAGGTTTGCGGGGTGACCTTGATACCCAGCCAGGTGCCGGCACCCAGGATTTCCCGGATGGTTGCTACCACGCTGAGAGAAAGGGTGAAACCCAGCCCCATACCGATGGCATCAGCTATGCTCATGATCACTGTGTTTCTATTTGCAAAAGCTTCCGCACGGCCAAGGATGATGCAATTTACCACGATGAGGGGAATGAAGATTCCCAGACTTTTGTGCAGAGCGGGAATATAAGCCGACATCACCATATCCACGATCGATACGAAGGCGGCAATCACCACTACATAGATCGGGATGCGGATGCTGGGCGGAGTGATATTCTTGATCAGAGAAATCATGATGTTTGAGCAGATTAGCACAAATGTGGCGGCAAGACCCATACCCAGGGCGTTTTGCACCGAAGTGGAAACGGCAAGAGTGGGGCACATGCCCAATACTATTACAAAGATGGGATTCTCTTTGATAATACCTTTGGTTAGTTCTTTAATAAAGTTCATTCTGCGCCTCCGGCATTTATATCGCTTTGTACTGCAGTTATCCTAGTGCGGATCGAATTTGCTATACATCTGGAGGTGATGGTAGCACCGGACAGCGATACAACAGCTCCACCATCTTTATCTACTTTGAGCTGATCCACAGTTAACCCGGAAAACTGACCGGTGAAACTCTCGCTGGTGCAATTTGCGCCCAGTCCAGGGGTTTCAGCATGATCAAGCACTTTGATGGCAAGTACCTTGAAATCTTTATCCATACCAACCATAGTCTTCACGGTGCTGGAATATCCGGTTTCAGCGGAGATGAAGGTGTAGCCTAAAGTATCTTGTGTGGCAGGATCATAAGCTATGAAATACTGTGCTCCATCGGCAGTTTGTGCTTCAGTGAATTCTGCTCCGGGAATCAGGGCTTGGCGCGTGTCGATCTCGGTCTGAGCTTTTCGTGCGGCAATCACCGGAGCGGTAAGGCCGTTCACATAGGCCAGAATACCGCTGGCAACTACGCAAAAGGCCAGAAGGATCAGGGACAGTTTGATATAGTACTTCATTTCTTCACCCTCCCAAAAGGCTTTGGCATAGTGAGCATATCGATGAGAGGCGTAAACACGTTCATCAATAGAATACTGTAACTTACTCCCTCAGGATATCCACCCACGAGGCGGATGATGATGGTCAGCAGTCCGCAACCTATGCCATATATGATTCTACCCTTTTTGGTAAGTGGCGAGGTTGTATAATCCGTTGCCATAAAGAATGCGCCAAGCATCAAACCACCGGAAAAAATGTGGAAGAAGGGCAGCATTACCGATACTCCGCTTCCGGGGATACCGCCAAAGATAAAGCTGAGAACGAAGACGGTACCTATATAGAAGAGAGGGATGCGCCATTCAATGATGTTTTTGTAGAGCAGGTATGCAGCTCCGAGCAGAAGAGCAAAGACAGACACTTCGCCGATGCAGCCACCGATATTGCCCCAAAACAGACTCTTCAGGGTTTCCATCTCGGTAAGGCTGCTAAAGATCCTGCTGCCCAGGTCGATACCACCGGCTTGGGCATTGATCTCGGAGACAAAGCTGGTATCACGCAGAGTCTTTGCTACATGCAGAGGAGTGGCTGAGGTTACCAATTCATAGGCTTTAGGAGAAAGCTCAGCAAGGTTGTCGGCAATCCGGGTGAGGTCGTTCAGGCCGCTCATGGCCGAGTTCTTTACTGCTACCCATCCGGCTGTCATCTGAGTAGGCCAACTGGCAAGCAGGAAAGCACGACCCAACAGAGCTGGGTTAACTGGGTTATTTCCCAATCCGCCAAAGACTTGCTTTCCGATGGCGATGGCAAAGACTGCACCAACGATCGGCAGCCAGATGGGCGCTCCGGCATGAATATTGAAGGCCAGCAGCAATCCCGTGAGAAAAGCAGAGCCATCGTGGACAGTGACAGGTACCTTGCGCAGTTTCTGAATGACAGCTTCACACACTACAGCAGTAACGGCACCGGTGAGGCTGAGCAAGAGGGCTCTGGCTCCCCAGAAATATGTGGCAAATATCAGCGCTGGAACCAAGGCCAACACCACATTCCACATCACATACTTCACCGAGCTTCTGTCGTGAACATGGGGAGCGGGGGAGACGATCAGTTTATCATTGCTATTCATAATCACTTTTTCCTTTGAGCTTCAGCGTAACGAATCTTGCCTGTGTCGATCCATTGAACCAGACGAATATGGGCGGGGCACACGTAGGCGCAGCTACCGCATTTGATGCAGTCATTCAGCCCTGCTTTTACTGCAGCATCCAGATCCTGATACTTTACAGCGTTGGCAATCAGGGAAGGCATCAGATTCATGGGGCAGATGTCCACGCAACGGGCGCAGCGCAAGCAGGTGTGTTCTTTCAGGGATCGGGCTTCCTGCTGGTTCATTAACACCAATCCGCTGCTTCCCTTGGTCATGACTGCATCCAGAGAAGGCAAGGCAAAGCCCATCATGGGGCCACCGGAGATAGCTTTTGCGACGGGAGTTGTAGTGCCATCACAGGCTTGCAGCAAATCGCTATATATGGTACCAATGGGGGCAAGGAAATTCTGTGGCTTCTTTACAATGGAGCCAGTAACGCTGATCACACGCTCAATGAGGGGTTTTGCATAGCGGACGGCTTCATAAATGGCAACTGCAGTACCGACGTTTTGTACAACTACTCCAACTGTCATGGGCAGTCCTCCGGCAGGTACTTTGCGTCCGGTAGCGGCAAAGATCAGTTGTTTCTCCGCTCCTTGGGGATATTGTAGTTTGAGGCCTACCACTTCCAGGTTTGGGTGTTTTGCACAAAGCTTTTGCATCAGAGCAATGGCATCCGGTTTATTAGCTTCTATACCGATCATCCCTTTTTTGGCACCTGTTACTTTCATGATCACTTTCAGACCGTGAATGATGTCTTCAGCGCGCTCCAGCATCAGGCGATAGTCACTGGTGAGGTAGGGCTCGCACTCCACTCCGTTCAGAATCGCCACATCGATGGGCTTATCAGCAGGTGGAGTTAACTTTACGTGGCTGGGGAAGCCGGCTCCTCCCATACCGCAGATACCGGCAGCAGTGATGCGTTCTTTCATGACATCGACTGAGAGCTCCATGAAATTCTCATCATCGTGCAAATCAATCATTCGATCCATCCCGTCGGAGGTGATTTCGATGGCGGTGGACATGATGCCTGTGGGATGCATGAAATTCCCGATCTTACTTACTTTACCACTGATGGAAGCGTGTTGAGTAAGTGAAACAAAGCCGGTTGCTTCGGCGATTATCTGCCCCTTCAATACTGAATCACCCACTTCCACAATGGGAGCGGATGGAGATCCGATGTGTTGAGACAGGTGAATGATCACACGATTGGGGGTGGGAAACTTTAGGATGGTTGCGTCTTTCGAATAATGCTTTTGATCGTGAGGGTGGATACCCCCAGGAAAGGTTTTTAGTCGCATTCACTCTCCCACAGGCTTCGAGAACAAAGCCCGATTTATTTTTGTACCACTTTTCTAGTCTACTTAGAATAGGCAAGGGATTTTTTTGCTGATATTAGCACAAATTCTTGCAGTCTCTTATCTATTCTTCTCTCGTATCAAGGAAGAATTACGTAGGCAACAGTCTCGCTATCTTCAGAAGACGGGATATGCTATGCTTCGAATCGAACTCATTGGGATCGTAAACCATCTTCAGCAAGGCTCTCAATGAGCTACCAATATATCATGCTGGTTCGCAGAACACGTAAATATAGCCTCTATGGATGACATTGGAAGATGGGAATCCCGGGATCAGCTATACAAAATGGACTTAATCAAGATCGGTAGTAAAAGCTCGTGCTGACCGACAAAGTAATACCCTTTTCCGCCAGTTTCCACAGGGCGTTGCACCACATTCACCATTGCCCGGTAATGCCGGTTCATATCGAACACTGCGGTACTGAAATTGCGTACTTCGCCGTGGATATTGCGAGCGGTATTCAGCGCTTTCAGGAACACTTCGGGCAGGATAACAGCAGAGCCGAAATTCAGATACACACCTCCGTCGTGCAGTCCGCAGATCCTCTGTGCCAGAATCCTGAAATCCCTCAAAGAGCAATCCCCGATAGCCTTGCCATCCGCGCAGGGAGTTTGATGGATTATGTCTGTACCGACCGCCACATGCACAGTTACAGGTACTCCGTGTTTATATGCCATTCCCAGCAAGGATATCTCAGCATTCGGTGCATTCTTCAGTATCTCTGCACCGATGGCTTCACCAAAGCCCAAGCCCTCTTCCGATGCTTTTGTGATGCAGCTGTTGATGTTGTGACATGTCTCAAAGGCAAGTCCGAATGAACCATCTGCCAAAGACTCGGATACATCTTCAGATGTTGCACCCCAAAAAGCGATCTCAAAATCGTGAATAACGACCGAACCGTTCACTGCTATGGCAGACACATAGCCGGCTTCCATCAATTCTATGATGAGAGGGGCAAGACCGCATTTGATTACGTGACCGCCCATTCCGATTATGATAGCTTTACCTTTGGCTTTGGCTGTTCGGCAGGACGCCACCAGTTCCTTGATATCCTTGGCACTGAGGACTTGCGGCAGGCATTCCAACAATGTAGCAGTGTTTACCGCCCCTTTCTGCGCGAACAGCGAAAGGTCAACTTTGCTAAAACGATCTGTCACGGAATATACTCTCATTTCATCCAGATTAATCTCTTCGTATTTACTCACTATATCGATCCTTCTCGCTAAATATGCAACCGCAATATTGCTGACGGTACATTCCGGCTTCTTTGGACAATCTGATGCCGTCCTGCCAGAGCTTACGCCAGTCTTCATAAAAAAAGCTCAAATGATAGCGCAGCGCCAATTCCTCACAGATTTCGATGATGCGATCGTGCTTCTGATAGCGGCTGTAAAGGAGGGTAGTGCTAAAAGCCTGATAAGATTCCTTTGCCGCACGTTGAGCGCAGGCTTCTAAGCGCGTGGAGTAACAGTATTCACAGCGTTCATCAATTCTGTCCAGGGTGTGTTGCAGAAAATCCACCAAACCGTAATCATCCTGCTCATAGAGTGGAAAGCCTTCATTGGCAGCAAATTCACGCAGACAATTGCGCCGCCTCTGATACTCTAAAAGCGGATGGATATTGGGATTGAACCAAAAAGCCGCTGGCTGATGCCCTGCCTTTTGCAGTTGTTTGTAGGGCGCTATAAGGCAGGGCGCACAGCAAGTATGGATCAGTATCTTAGCCACGTATGTAATGCGGCATTTCGGCGGGCAGTACTATGGAAAACTCCACCAATCCCGCAATTTTGCCGTCCTTGTACCAGGGTTGTTGATGGATTAGTTTCTTCTGACCGGCTTTGTCTATGGTATATGTATTGGGCTCACCTGTGGCCAGCATATGCCGTATGATTTCGATACTGCGTGGCTGATGGCAATTGTACAGACTGTGTCCAATGAGCTCTTTGCCGCCATGAGCAGCGTTTGTAAGTGCTGCTTTTTCATTCATTTCAGTTATGATGGCGTTTGTGTCGCAAACAGTGATCGCCACGGGCAGCTCTTCAATCCACTCGTGCATTATCAGAACTCTTTGAGGATGTTTGAGGCCACGATTCCGCGTTGAATCTGGTTTGTTCCTTCGTAGATTTGCAGGATTTTGGCGTCGCGCATCATTTTTTCCACTGGATACTCTTTCATGTAGCCATATCCACCCAGGATTTGAACGGCGTCGGTGGTCACCTTCATTGCCACATCGCTGGCAAAGTATTTGCACATAGCGCTTTCTTTGGAGTAGTTTTTGATGCCGGCATCCACCATCTTTGCGGTTTGAAACACTAAAGCGCGCGCTGCTTCGATTTGAGTGGCCATATCTGCCAGCATAAACTGAATGGCTTGGAAGCTGGAGATAGGTTTGCCAAACTGTTGGCGTTCTTTGGAATAACGGGCAGCAGCTTCAAAGGCTCCGCGGGCAACGCCGACGGCCTGTGAACCAACCATGGGGCGGGATTTGTCGAACACCTTCATTGCTGTGATAAATCCGGTGCCTTCGCGACCCAGCAGGTTTTCCGCAGGAACTTTGCAGTCTTCGAAGATAAGTTCTCGAGTAGCACTGGCACGGATACCCATTTTGTTTTCTTTTTTACCGAAAGTAAAGCCGGGGGTATCTTTCTCTACTATGAAGCAGGAACAACCTCTGGCACCTTTATTCTTGTCCGTCATGGCAAATACAGTGTAAATGCCCGCTTCGCCGCCATTTGTGATCCATTGTTTGGTACCGTTCAGGATATAATAATCTCCCTCTTTGCGGGCAGTGGTTTCGATGGCTCCGGCGTCACTACCGGCGTTGGCTTCTGTAAGCGCAAACGCTGCAAGCTGTTCTCCTGCGGCAATGATGGGCAGATATTTCTTCTTTTGCTCTTCACTCCCAGCGATGAGTATGGGATACATACCCAATCCGGTGGCTCCGAATGCCAGCGCAATACCTGCATCTACTGCGCAAAGCTCTTCGGTGACAACGGCGAGATCCATAACCTTGCCGCTGATGCCGTCATAATCTTCCGGGATCAGAATGGCAAAGAGGTCGCTCTGACGCATTATTTCCACTATATCCCAAGGGAATATCCCTTCCTGATCATAATGCTCGGAAAGGGGTTTCATCTTTTCGTTGGCAATTCTGCGGGCAATTTCCTGCATTTCCAATTGGTCATCAGTCAAAAAGTATTCCATGTGTATCTCCTGTAATTATTAACTGTTGGGTTCTGAGTATCATCCAGTAAAATGGCATTATATGTCAAGCCCAAAATGATCTGCGCCTTGTTTGTAGCAATTTAGTGCGTGGTATGTCCTGCATAAGCCTCCTGAAAGGTTCTGCTGTCAGGTTTGGTTAGTGCTGAAGGGGATATCAAGGTGTTTTCATGCTGTCAGCACTCGATGATGATGCGTTTATATCTGCTTCACATCTCGCTGATTCTGAGGTGATGAGATAAGCAGTCTGCATGCTCCGGGATTGTGAGTGTGCAACTATTTCAACAATATCGCTTTCCGCATGCTTACACGCTCTCCGCACCGGACTTTGAAGAAATACAATCCGGAGGCTACGCTTTGGCCATTGCTATCCTTACTGTCCCAGGTCAAGCTGTGTTTTGAGTAACCGGGGACATCATCTTGAAGACTGCGAACCAGCTGGCCTTTGATATTGTAGATTTTCACGGAGATTGGACTTTTGGCGGTGGTTTCGATACAGATGGTGGTTTCTGCTCTGAAGGGATTGGGATACACGGTAACTGGCAAAGCCGATGGAGGATTAGAATTGCCGTGTCTCTCACGAGCAGGGGATAGCGATGTTTCTAAAATGTTGCAGCTTATTGATTTGACCCCTTCAGCTGTCCGGAGCTGGAACCAATAGAAGTCGTTGGGATACATTATCTGAGTCTGTTCATGAGGCAACCAGTCCTCCCATTGGATGAGGCCAACGTTGTCAAACCAAGCTTTGGAGCGGCTATTCCCGGTTCCGGTAAAACTGAGCCGAATGTCAAAATACCATGCGTTGGCAGGTACTACGAGGTCTTTATAGAAGTATTTCCAGGGCATATTTCCGCTAACGTTCGTAGTGATGTCTTCGCTGTGGATGGGAGAGTATGCCGTCCGGTTATTGTAAAAGCGAACAGTGATGTTTGCACTTTGGGCATTTTGGGTGAATATCCAGCCATGCAAAGTGAAGCTTTTTAAGGGGTCGTATATCTTCATCTTTTGCGAGATTGTGGCAGTTTGAGCGCTGGTGGTGGTACCGGAGAAAGAGGCGCTGCGGGCTCCATCCATGGCGATATCGGAGTATTCTGCCACATCCCACAGGTTACATCCCGCATCCTCAAAATCTCCAAACCATACCAGCTCTCTGCCCAAGCGTATTTGAGTGTCTTGCGCCGGTCCCGGATAATCCACAGAACTGATACTGCCGTATCTGGGGAGTTTGTGAGGAGCAGTGTACTGAGAACCCCCTTCACGATGTACCAGAGGTGTGTCCAGCAAGAAAGTGTGAGAAACTGCGTTCAGAGCTTCGGGAACCAAGGGAACGGATGCTTTCAGTTCTTCTTTGTCCACTACTACAATTGTGTCCAGTTCTCGGCTTTTCATGGCGATGTAATCCAGGATGTGGATGCCTAGCTGCCCAGTGGCGGGTTTCGGGATGTACCCATCAATAAATACAGGCCTTAGGTAGTGATTCTTGAATCCGTCCGGATAAGCGTCAACGTACAATATTGCGGAGTTCATACATTCGGGATAATCCAGATCAAAAACGAAATTGCCCAAAGAATGTGCGATCACTTTACCGTTGTAAAGCTCCATACCATGCACGATGTGGGGGTGATGTACTATTACCAGATCCGCTCCGTTGTCGATTGCACTTTGACGAATCTCGCGATCCCATTGGCGCGGCACATCGCTGCGATAGGAATAATCTTCATCCTGAATATCTCCAAGAAAAGGATTGCTTTTGCCATAATCTTCTCCAGGACAGGTGGAATACTCGCTGCCGCTATGCATCTCGATAATCTTGAGATCTGCAATACCATCCACTGCTTGTATTTGCAAAGCATTGTAATAAGGGGTCATATAAGCAAAGCCTTCTTTGTCAAATCCAGCATGCAGATAGGGCTGGGCATTGTTGTATTGGCCGGTGCGGTCGCTGCTGCGCAAGAGTGCGATGCTGATGCCTTTTTGATGGATAAATGAGGGAAGGTAGGCTTCGTAGGAATTTGCGCCTGCTCCGCTGAAGCCGATGCCGTTTGCTTCCAATAAAGCTCTGGTTTGGTTCAATGCCGGCAGACCGTAGTCCAGCGTATGGTTGTTTGCCAGGCACACGTTTTCTATGCCTGCTACGACTAAACCTTGCATGTTACTCGGATTGCCGCGGTAAACCACTGATTTTGTGGGATGAGGACTGCCGGTATTGGCTAGCACCACTTCCAGATTGGCGATTGATACGTCCGCAGCTCCGCCCAGCATGGAGTAGGTAGGAGAGAAAATATAGTCTATGCCATAATAGGGGATAATCTGCGAGTCATAGCGCCTGGCGAGCATCACATCGCCCACAAAGTTTAACGTCAAGGGCAGGGAACTGGGACCTGGATCAGGGTTGATCTGAGTAGCAGCAAAGCCTCGTTTCCCTGTATCGTCAGTCACGATCAGGTTCACTGTGTACTGATGGGCATCGAGAACATCAAACACGTGATAAGGAGATGCTTCGTTGCTGTAAAGAGAATCGCCGAAGCTCCAATAATAGCTGAAAACATCGCTATCCGGATCGATGATTTGGGCAGAAAACTGGATGCCTACATAACGATGATTGATCTTTGCTGGAATATTCGTAGAAATGCTTACTTGCGGGGCTATGGGCAGAGTGTCGCTGATGTTTATCAGGCTATCGAACCATACTGAGTTTGTAGGGTTTTGATCCAGATCGTTCACATAGATGATGGAAGTGATTTGGGGAAAATAGCCAAAAAAGCTCTCCCAATCGGAGCCCAAAGGCAGGCAATAATGGTTCCAGCTTCCACTTGGCTTTGAGCCTTGATACACTGGTACCCATTGCTCCAGATCCAGGATTCGGCTGCCGTCGATGCTGTAGAAAAGTTGGTTTTCCCCATCGGAAAATCCCAAACCGCGTACTGTACCCTGAGAGATGTGGTATGCCCAGAATTCGATTACTGTATTGTGTTGAGTGGGAAATGGCGTGATTGATTGTTGTTTCCAGGTGTTACCAGTCAATTTCAAGGAATATTGGGATGAAGCATGAGTGTTTTGAGTATCCAGTATCCAAGCGGAGGGCTGCAGGTCTTCATCGAGCCAGGAATCCAACTGTACAATACCACTCTCGAAATCCTCAATTACTTCCCCCCCTGTTTGCCCCATAATCGGAGTTATCAGGGCAAAGAGAAGTAATCCTAAAAGCACAATACGCATCGGACCTCCCAGAAACAAAGTTGATAATAGAAGATAAAGCAAGTTCCATTCCAGCTTGTAGTTATATTATTATCCCGAATAGTGTTTAGTAGCAAACGAAATACACCATTGGGTGTTGAGAATGCATGGAATAAGGGGTTTTGTATCTCAGTCATTGTCTTGGCGAAAAAGCACATTTCTATTGACTTATTTCAGCTTGATGAAAACATGCCCCCTAAATAAACAATCCATTATACAAGGAAGAACCAATGGCTTACAACAAGATGAAAACCGACCTGCAAACACTTTTTGCAGAACTCAAGGAACAGGGACTTTACAAACATGAACGCATCCTTACTACTCCTCAAGATGCCAAGATTGGCGTTAAAGGCGGCGTAAGTGCGTTGAATTTTTGCGCAAACAACTATTTGGGATTGGGCAACCATCCCGAAGTAATCAAAGGCTCTCAGGAGATCATGAATACTTGGGGCTATGGTCTTGCTTCAGTACGCTTTATCTGCGGAACTCAGCAGATTCACAAAGATCTTGAAAATGCTGTAAGAAAGTTTTTAGGCACAGAAGACACAATCCTCTATGCAGCGTGTTTTGATGCCAACGGCGGTGTATTTGAGCCTCTTTTGGGCGAAGACAGCGCTTTGATATCGGACGAACTGAATCATGCCTCTATTATCGATGGCGTGCGCCTGTGTAAGGCCAAGCGCTTTCGTTATAAACACTCCAATATGCAAGAGCTTGAAGACGCTTTGAAAGATTCTCAGGACATGAAGTATCGCCTGATCTGCACCGACGGAGTATTCTCCATGGATGGGGACATGGCTAAGCTGGACGAAATATGCGATCTAGCAGACAAATATGACGCCCTCGTGATGGTTGATGACAGCCATGCCACCGGCTACATCGGTAAAACCGGACGCGGTACTCCAGAGCAGTTTGGAGTGCAAGACAGAGTGGATATCATTACCACAACCTTTGGTAAAGCCATGGGTGGCGGAAACGGCGGATGCACCAGCGGCCGTAAAGAAATCATCGAACTGCTGCGTCAGCGCAGCCGACCCTACCTTTTCTCAAATACATTGGCTCCGGCTATTGTAGGCGCCACGTTGAAAGTTTTGGATATATTGAGTACTTCCACCGAACTGAGAGACAAGGTTTGGGACAATGCCAAGTACTTCCGCAGCAAGATGATCGAAGCCGGTTTTGACATCGTTCCCGGTAATACCGCTATCGTACCGGTGATGCTATATGACGCTCCGTTGGCCATCAAGATGGCTGATATGCTGTTGAAAGAAGGCGTGTATGTGATTGGCTTCGTATATCCTGTAGTACCAAAAGGTAAAGCCCGTATCCGGGTACAACTCTCCGCCGCTCATAGCCGCGAAGATCTGGATAAAACCATTGCCGCTTTCATCAAGATCGGTAAAGAACTGGAACTCATAAAGTAACAGACTAGTATATGCGCATAGGGGTGATATATCTAATACCGGTTCCGATTGGTAACCTCGGAGATATCACCCTAAGAGCGCTTGATACCCTGAAGAAGGTAAGCCTGATTGCCTGTGAAGACACGCGCAAGACGGCTTTTTTGCTGTCTCAATACGAAATACCAGTTCCCCAGCTTATCAGCTTTCATAAATTCAACGAGCGTAAAAGAGAACAAGCGTTATTTGAGCATTTGGAGCGGGGGGAAGATCTCGCAGTAGTCTCAGACGCCGGCTCTCCGGCAATATCCGACCCAGCTCAAAGGCTAGTGGCAGAAGCGGTTAAGAGGAACTTACCGGTTCAGGCTCTGCCCGGAGCCACTGCTTTTGTGCCTGCGTTGAGCATCTCCGGATTCAGTACATCCGCGTTTCAATTCATCGGGTTTTTACCCGCAAAAAACAAGGATCGCGAAGCTGTATTGATGCAGATTGCTGCCTACCCTTACCCCAGTATTGTGTATGAAAGCGTACACCACCTAAAGGCATGTTTGGAAGATATGGCGCGCCATTTTCCTTCCCGCAGGATTACGATTGCGCGGGAGATATCCAAGCTGCACGAAGAGTGTATACGCGGCACTATAGAAACAATCCTGGCCGATTACGAAATCACAGAAAAAGGCGAGTTTGTAATCGTGATCGACGGCCCGGATGAAGTAGAGATAGAATTTCCCAATGCATTGGCAGCACAAATGATCGCTGAATCAGGCGACAAAAAGAGCCGGGAATTGGCCGCTGAACTGGCGCAGCGATTTGGAATCAGCAAAAAAAGGGCTTATCAATATGTCCTGGAGCAGCGCAAATGAAGCCTCCTTTTCTGCTCTTCGATTTTGACGGCACGATTGCGGATTCCATCCATCTGTTGTTGAAGATAGCACATATAGTGGCTCCCCGCTTTGGTCTGAAGCAGATGAATGATGAAGACTTTACCAAGATACGCAGCATGACCATTCCCCAAGCGATCAGATATCTGAGAATCCCAATTTACAAAATACCCCGCCTGATTTCTATGGCCTTGGTCGAGTATCGGCATCTGGTACATGAATTGGAGCCTTATGAGGGCATTCGGGAAATGCTGGAAGAACTGAGGTCTATGGGTTGTGAGATGGCTCTATTGAGCTCCAACAGCTCAGAAAACCTGAGACATTTCCTGGAGCAGCACAAGTTGAACTACTTCAATTGGGTCGAGGGCACATCCGGGATTTTGAACAAGCATAATAGCATCAAGAAACAGATCAGGAAGCACGCTTTGAGTAAGAACAAACTGATCTATGTGGGAGATGAGATCCGCGATATCGTAGCTGCCCGTAAAAGTGGCCTGCGTATTATCTCCGTTAGCTGGGGTTTTCATACTACGGACTTGCTGGCGGGCAGGGATCCTGACTATCTGGTGGATAATCCGACACAGATAGTGGGTTTGATGAAATCCTGGGGGAGTTCCTAAGAGAGGTTTATCCTTTGATATCTTCATCGCGGTGATGTATGTATAGTACATTGCAGAATTGGTATCGGAGTCACAATTTGTATTGACTTTTTCCCTATCCCCAAGCTTTTGGGCTTTATGAACAAGGAGTATGACAAGAATGTGCGGAATAGCAGGAATAGTAAGCGTAAGCAACAAACAGCCAATTGATTACAATATTCTAAAAATCATGACGGGGCAGATAGTTCATCGTGGCCCCGATGATGAAGGTTATCTCTTGTTTGATATCTCCCACAAGCGCGTAATGGCGTATTGTGGAAAAGACAGTAGCGCGGAAGTGAAAGAACACATGAGTGAATGCGCTGGGGAGAGCATTGCACAATTGGGCTTTGGCTTCAGGCGCTTGCCCACACTTGAGTTGCATGAAAGCGGACATCAACCTATGTATGACGAGGAATTGGATCTGGCTATCATCTTTAATGGAGAAATCTACAATCACATGCACTTGAGGGCCGAATTGCAGAGCAAAGGATACAACTTCTTCAGCCATAGCGATACCGAAGTGATAATCAAAGCATATCATGCCTGGGGAGATGAATGCGTGCACAGATTGATCGGAATGTGGGCATTCAGCATCTGGGATCTTCGTTGTCAACGGCTGTTCATGAGCCGCGACCGTTTTGGTATCAAACCGTTCTATTACAGCCGGGTAGGTGATATGCTCTATTGGGGCTCCGAGATGAAGCAACTGCTACAAAGCCCCATCAAACGGGACTTGAACAATGCCATGATCTGGCGCAGCATGAAGGTCAATTCTTTGCTAGTGTATGATGACGAGACCTATTGGCACGATATTCATGTGCTAAAACCCGGGCATAATCTGATTGTAGAGCAGGGAAACATCCTGATCAAAGAGTATTACCATCTGGATATCGCCAAGTTTGAGAGGAGCAGATTGAGATTCGACGAAGCCAAGGAACAGTATCATGATCTTTTTTTGAGTAGCCTGAAACTTCAATTGCGCAGCGATGTTCCGGTGGGAGCTTCTCTATCCGGAGGGATGGATTCCAGCGCTATTGTGTGTTCTGCCTCCCGCATGTTGCCCTACCAATTGCGCACATTTTCTGTATATTACGATGAAGATCCTCTCTTTGATGAACGGTCATATATCGAAATTATCGCTGCCCATACCGGAGTGCAGACCAATTATATATCGCCCCATTCTGATGATGCCATTGCCTGGTGGAACCATGCAATATGGCTGAACGATCTGCCGGTTTCCTCAGGTTTTGTAAGTCAGTATGCTCTGATGCAAAAGACCCATCAGGAAGGCATAAAAGTGCTGCTGTCGGGGCAAGGTTCAGACGAAATATCCGGGGGATACCGTCATGCCTCATACCGCTATTTTGCAGATCAACTGAGACAGTTTAGATTGCATAGCTTTGGCAGGGAAATCGGGCATTTTATCAGCAAAAATCCGATGAAGGCAATGGGAGACTTCGGCAAGATCCTAATGAGTACTTTCATGCCGGAATCCACTCTTTATGACCTGGAATCCCGCTATTATCGGTTTGAACCGTTCCATCGGGACTTTGTGGATGAAGCCAAGTACGAAGCCGGAGGGAAAATGCTGCGACGTATCGGCAATATTCCCGCCTCCCGCCTGGCAAATTTCTTGTACAATATGATGCACACAACTTCCTTGCAAACGTTATTACATTTCGAAGACCGTATGAGTATGGGACACAGTGTGGAAAGCAGAACGCCTTTCCTGGATCACAACCTGGTGGAGTTTGTCTTCAGTTTGCCGGCTTCTTACAAGATTCAACCCCCATATCGAAAGATACTGCATCGCAAGGCGCTAAAGGAGTGCGTCCCCAGAGAAATCTCTTCTCGGAAGGATAAAGGCATCTTTGGGAGCCCATTCTACAACAATTGGTTCAGGGGACCACTGAAAGGCTTTGTGGAAGACATCCTCTACAGTCCGGAGTTTCGGCGTCGCGGCATCTGGAATCTGGCAGATATTC
The DNA here is from genome assembly GCA_028706475.1 of Candidatus Cloacimonadota bacterium. Lineage (NCBI taxonomy): Bacteria > Pseudomonadati > Candidatus Cloacimonadota > Candidatus Cloacimonadota bacterium. Next base: position 1,666 of record JAQWBI010000016.1, on the reverse strand, counting down.
ACAATCGCTGGCGCGGGTATCTTCAGGGAAATTCCCGCGATGCGGAAATGCTGTTCAATATAATCTCCCTGGAATTGTGGTTCAGAGTGTTTGGAGAGTAATGATGAAGTGCTACAGGGCGTTAGGTTTGATTCTGCTGAGCTTGCTGTTCAGCTCTTGCCGCTTTGTTTTCAAGACTCCGGAGATTGTAAAGATTCAGGATCTAAGAGTGATGTCCATCTCAGTGGATCACAGTGACTTACGTGTGTCTCTCATCGTAAAGAATCCGAATTCTTATTCAATTCGCATAAAGCGCTTGAAACTGAATCTGTTGGATCAAAACCGGGAACGGGTGGGCATGGCGAGCCTGGGTAAAGAGCTGGACCTACCTGCTAAAAAGAGCATTAATCTGGATTTTGACTTGCGCATTCAGACACGTCCCATGATCGCTATGGTAAGCAGCATCAATCACGATCTGCTCTTCATTGTGTCTGCTCATGGCGAGGGTAGAGCTATGGGGATCTCAAAGGAATTTGACTTTGAGGAATCTTTTAGCCTACCGGTGAAGGAGCACTTGATGAAAGTGATTCCCAGCCTGAAAGCCAGCGGTCAGGATATGTTTAAGCTCACTCGAACTTATGTGGACGATTATGGACTGGGCAAATCCATACTGAAAGCTGATTTTATTCTGCTCAATCCCTATGGCTTCAGCTTCAATCTGAAGGGTTTTCCGGCGGAAATATTCATCGATGGAAAGAAGGTGGGAACCGGAAATCTGAAGAACCAATTGAGCTATGATGAGCATGTTTTTTATAAAGAAGGTAGCATGGTCTTTGAGCTTTCCAGTCTCAAATCTGCATTTGGGGCTTTGAAAGGGGTGTTCAAGGGTGAAGTAAAATATAACGTGAGGGGCAAGATCATCATAGAGGCAATGGGGATGGAGATAAAGGCACCTTATGAATATGCGGGCAGTATCCCGTTGATTGTGTGGGATCTATTGTTGAAATAAGTCCACTGACTCGTCAAGGCATGAATGTCGTTTTGCTATTAGGTTGCCAAACTCAAATTTGGAAGATACTTATGCAGAACGGTTCAAGAGCTTCATTCCTCTTCTGGTTATCTATACTTGAACCTGATATTATCGGGTTATCATCGGGTGAGCACAGGATGATAACAGCTTGATATCTGCTTCAACACTGGATCGAACAAAGGCAAAGAGAAGAAGGATTCAAAAGATCCTTCGGTAGTTGTGGCAATACGGAAATTTGCACACCAAGCTTGACATGAGATTACTCTGAACGTAGAATATTTATTCTGGATATTGAGATTGGAGTTTACTAATCTTTCCCAGTAGTCCAAGTGCTTGAGAGGCAGTAAAATAGCTAAAAATAGTCCTTAACAAAAACACCTCGTATATTATTGTTGCATTAGCTATTACGCAACTAGCAAAAACGAGGTGTTAAGATGAATTAACTGAGAATAGCCCAAATCAGTCAAGTCAAAAATCAAATCTGGTAGAAAGCAACGCCAGTTTCCTATTTAAGCGATTCAAGTTAGTGACTAATCTTTCCTACACCTAAGTGCTTGGAAAATGGAGTGTCGCTAGCGAGAAATAGTTCGTATGTCATTATCCAGCTTTGCGATACCCTTTTAGAGCAGATATGGATTTATCCATCTCTTCGATATC